>JBNLCD010000129.1:0-11474 GCA_050303635.1 Anaerolineae bacterium | reverse complement strand
TTAGCCGACCAAACCCAAAGAACAAGCCGTTAAATCGACTGTCCCACCCACTGCTTTGACTGATACCATAATCATTAACAGCTTTTTGCACAGTAATGCGACTGCCACGGATGACCGGGATTGCAGTAGCAAATAGAGGAATAGATAATCCTACAAAAATTTGGACTAGATAGACCCAATGGGGAATAGTGTTGCTGGTAATCTTAAAATTTAAGAGCTCGGCTGTAAATTCAGCATACATCCGACCCACAGCCACACTAAACGGTATAGCAATAATCAGGGCAATGACACCAAAGATGATTACGATACCAAAATAGATACCAGCCACTTGATAAGTCCGGGCTCCAATCGCTTTCATTGCACCAATTTGACGAATTTGCTGGGCCAGCAATGCCGAAACAATATTCGCGACCAAAATGCCGCTCAAAATTAAAGCCAGAAATCCAAATGCCTCTAAAAGAAATAGGAGGGAATCCATTTGGTCGGTATGCGGATGTTCACCGGGTGTCGGTACGGCAACTGCTGATACGGTATACCCTTCTGCTTGAGCAAGATCGCGCACGTTGTTGGCTACTTCTTGAATATGCTGGGTATTCATCTTATCTGCGGCTACCAGGACATAAAGTTCATTAAAAACAGGTGTTTCACCGAGTGCTTCGAAAGTTGGTAAGGTTATATACCCATAGACAATGCCATCTTGCCAACCGGGGGCTTGACCGGGGTCATGAACAATACCACTCACATGTAAAGGTTGGGCCTCACCATGCGGAGTCTGAATAACCAAATCTGTCCCAATTGAATAATCAATGATCGGGGATGAAGACCGTTCAATGAGGATTTCACCCGTATTCGGTGGCCAGTTTCCCTCTTCGCTTGTAAATGTCGAGATATGCACGTTGTCAAAATCATCGATTACGAATAAACGAATGGGAAACCACTCGTTGTCACTAACTTGAATTCGGCTTAATACTGTTTGGCGAATTTCAGCCGCTTCAACATCGGGTAAATTTTCAACACGTTGGGCAAAATCTTCATCAACTTCGGGCATATACAATTTAGCTGAAGCAGGATCTGTGCCCAGATAATTGACATCAATCTCACGCGTCAGAATCGAATAAGTGCTCAAAATTGAGCCAACCCCAAATATTCCAATTGCAATGGCAAAAATCGCGAGTACTGTTCGCATCTCATTTATCCACAAATCTCGTAGAACTTTACGCCACCGCACACCAATTATGTTATACATTGCGCTCCTCTCATTCTTTACTCAATAACGACACCCCGAACCATGCATACTGTCATTTCAGAACTCGTTTTTGGACATAGTGTCTATTATTGGATAACTTGTCTAAAAATGTTATACTTTAAGAGGAACAATCAAATCAATAAGCAACAGACTAGAAGTGTCAGTTATTAGACACTCCCCAAAACTTGTGCAATTAAAGCGAGAATTTAGAATGACGGACGAAAAGATAGATCGAAGAATTCAACGCACCCGCCAATTACTACTGGATGCCTTTATGGAATTGATTTTAGAGCAAGGCTACAATGCCACTACAATTCGAGATATAACGGATCGGGCGAATGTTGGGCGGTCGACATTTTATGTCCATTACCGTGACAAGGAAGAATTGCTCTCGAATTATCTTAACCAATTGTATGAGGCGTTTGAGGAACATATAAAACTGGTTTTGGAAAGTACTGCGGGAGATGAATCAAATCCTAGTTTCCGAACGAACTTACCGCTGATTGTCCTAAAATATGTTGAGCATGAACAACGCTTGTTCAAAGCGCTGATTGGTGAAAAGCGCAGTGAAATGCATTTTCAATATTTTCGCAAATATATGGTGAAATATACGCGCGATATTATCAAAAATATTGCCAACAAACCCTTATCTGCTCATGAATCAGAGATTGTTGTCCAGTATATTGTTAATACATTTTTAGGTTGGGTCGTCTGGTGGGTGAATAACGATTTTTTGTGCTCGGCTGAAGAACTATATGAAACAGCCATGCGTCTCATTGAGCCGGGCCTAACCAATGTGTTGAATGTTTCAACTTTATGGTTTTCAGCGCATGATAGGGAATAGATTTAATATTGCATAAAAAAAAGACCCCAGATTTATCTGAGGTCTTTAATAATTTTTTGTGGGTGCTGAGGGACTCGAACCCCCGACCTTTCGGGTGTAAACCGAACGCTCTAACCAACTGAGCTAAGCACCCTAACCACGAGCAACATTGTACTGTGAGTTATCTACTCAAGTCAAGAGTATAGATTAGTTTTTTGGGAAAATCTTCTTAATAAATACCCCAGAAAAGTGCCATACCTGCCAATAACCCGATGAGCGTCACAACAGTCATTCCAATCCCAACTTTAAAAAAGTCGCTAAATTGATAATTACCGGGGCCCATCATCAAAATATTGACGGGATGGGCAATGGGTGTCAGAAAAGCGGTTGAACAACCAATTGCCACGGTAACGGCCATCGCTTGCGGGCTAATATGGGCCTGTAAAGCGGCGTTAATGGCAATGGGACCGACTACCAATCCGGTAACCTGACCGCCAATAATTTGAGTGACAGCCGTACTCAGTAAAAACATCCCCGCAATCAAAACCAATGGTGGTGCGCTGTTGAGCATATCCACAAATACCAATCCAATTCTCTCAGCTAATCCTGTCTCAGTAATAGCAATACTCAAAGGGAGTAAGCCCGCCACTAAGAAAATAACGCGCCATTCAATTGCTTGATAAGCTTCCTCCATCGTCAAACAGCCAGCCATGACCAACGTAATTGCACCGCCGAGCATCACTTGAGGTAACGGGAAATTGATCACAATCGCAACAAAAAGAGTTATGGCCGTGATAATCACCGCCCACAGCGCTTTATCGGGACGGAGTGGTAAAGAGGTGTAGCCACTGGTGGGGACGATATAATCCGGATCATCAGCCAACACGTGAATCGGTTGCGCTTCACCAATCATGAGTAAAGCATCACCCACTTGAAGCGACATTTTGCCTACATCTGTTCGATAGTGCCGCCCACCGCGCCATAATGCGACCACCGTTAAATCAAAATTCGTGCGAAATTGAAGTTCCGTCAGGGTATAGCCTAACGCACTTGAGCGGGGTGGAATAATCGTCTCCACAAATTCAATCGGGTAATTGTGGTGATGATTATTGGTTGGTTCGCTCTGTGTTAAAACCGTGTGCCATTCCAGCAACTGATTCAAACGCTCTTTGCGGCCTAAAACCAATAGATAGTCGTTTGCATGAATAATTTCATCAGACGTGGGTGCAATAATCGCCAATCGACCGCGCCAAATGGCTAAAACTGTCAAACCGAGTTGCGCACCTATTTTGCTCTCACTAAGCGGTTGCACGGCTAGGGCAGATTCGGGTAATACTTGAACTTCCCACAGCCGCTCATCAAGTTCATAGGTTTCATGCAAACTCATTTCCGTCATATTTTGACTAAGACTGTCGCGAGTTGGCAATAAATGACGACCAACTAAAAGCATAAAAATAATACCAATCACCACGATCAGACCACCAGTAGGCAGAAAATCTAACATGTTTAATCCAGCTAAATCATGCTCTTGCAAAAGTCCGCTCAAAATAATATTGGCAGTCGTCAGATAGGTTGCCATGCCGCCTACTAAAGTACCAAATGACATGGGTATCAATAATTTCGAAAGACGTACTTTTGAAATCTGGGCAACACGCACTGCCGCTGGCAGAAGAACGGCCCCTGCCGCCACATTGTTCATTATCAATGACAACAGCGCTCCGGCTGACATGAATAATACGATTAATCGAACTTCAGAACCGCCGCCAATATTATTGATTTTTTGCGCTATCCAATAAATAACGCCTGTGGTTTCAAGCGCATGGGTGATCATAAATAAACCCATTAAAGTGATGACAACTGAACTGCTGAAACCGGAAAGTGTATCCTTGGATGATACAAGGCCTGTGATGGCCAAACCCAGCAAGACAAGAATAGCGACAATATCTGCTGACAGACGATTTGAAATAATCAAAATCAGCATTCCAACAATAATGGCAATCAGGATAAGTTCATCAGGTGTAAGCATTGATGTACCTTTTAGGATGAGATATTTTCACAGAATTTATGTTTCGGGATTCCTATAATACACTGAGCCAACAACCCATTTAATAGTTCTGGATTGTTGGCATCAAATTATGTGATCTATTCGAAGTAAATTTAGGTTTTATCTGAGGTGTTTTTAAAAGATTGCAATTTAGCAAAAAGGGGTGAAGTTGTTATTTCCTCAACTTTTTTAGCGACGGATTCTTCATTGATTTCAATCGATATCTGCATCAGTTCATGATGGGTTTGTTGCAGGAAATTGTGGACTTGTGCATATTGATGGGCATTCTCAATAGCAATGGCGGCTTGATTGGCAAAAGCTGACAAAATGGGGAAATTATCCTCATTAAAAATCCCATGTGCAATCCGGCTATCTAAATAAAGCAACCCAATCAGATGCATCCGGACCATTAAAGGCAAAGCAATAATAGAGCGTAACTCGTTCATCACCATACTATCAGTTTTACGAATGCCTAAATCAGATTGCGCATCAGTTGTGATTACCGGTTGGCGCGTCGCAATCACATCTTGAACCACACTATTGCTGACAGATAAATCTTCTTTAGCTAGATTCGTGCCTTGCCAATTCCGCGCGGCTTGAATTTCAACCTTATGCCCTTCCGTATGTGTCAAATAAATAATCGCGCGCTCACCACCTGTTAACTGCAAAGCGGTATCTAGTATTTCTTCGATAACAAATTCCAGATCAAGCGAGGTAGTTATCCGGGCAGTAATCTCAATAAGATCATGCAATTGTTCAATATACTGTTGACTAGCGGCTACATCTTGTTCAACGCTGGCAACTTCACCTAGAATGCCAAGTAATTGTCGATCAAATTGATAATGTGTCGTATTTTTCCCATCATTTTGATCAATATATTCGCTGACATCATGGCGTAGGATTTCCAACGATGCATTGAGTGAGGTTAATCGTTGATGCAGATCATCAAAATTGAGATTGAATTCATCATTCACAATAGTTTGCTCCCCAGTTCATATAAATGGACTAATTTTATATATTCTCTTTGGCAAAACCGTGTGTCATTTCACCCATAACCAACAAAATGAGTGTCAAAAACAAAGATGCTAAACCGAGCATGGTTACAATAACAATAATACTCATAAAGATCGAAAGCCCAAATATAAGTACCAACACCATGGGCAATAAATAGACAAAAATTAAAGCATAAAATCCCCAAAGACCAGCTAAAATCGGAATGATGCTCAATGTCACCACCGCCGATAACATAGGCCGATTTAAACTCAACCCAATTGATATACCCACAAATGGATAAATCCAATAACCCCACACAACTGACAAGGATACCAACCAACCAATACCCAAATCTAGCAATGCGGTTTCCCAGTAGGTGGTGCGGTAAAAACTAGGTTGCTGTTGAATCTTAAAATAGATGAAATAAATATTCATAACCACAATAATGAGGGGAAAAGCCAAAGGCGGCCAGCGCAGTTGCCATAAAAGTCTTTTCAGAAAAGCGTGCCAATAACCAATCGCCAGTTTTTTAGCTGACAAAACCGTCAAACGGACTAATTCATAAGCTACACCACCGCAATCTTGAGCCACAAACCACGCCGCCACCGTGCTTGTCAACATTGTAAATGTAAAAAGAACAAATAAGAAAAGATAATAGAAGGGTACATAATTTAGCGACATCAAAACGTAAATAGCCGCCAAAATAAGAAATAATATGCCATATCCAAGCAGTTGCTCGCCCCATGGGCGCGGATTATGCTCAATAATCAGGGTTAAGCGTTTGTAATGTGGATTATCTTTTTTCTCACGCCAAATCCACATAGCCACTATCCCAACTGTTTACTTTTTCATCTGATCGAATATTATTCACAGCCCGGTCCCGAAAAACATTTCGCCAATAAAGTGGGTATCCACAAAAAGCCAAGAGTGTAAATGCAATAGGAATAGAATCATGCCAATAGGCAAATATGCCCCCTAAATAGGCCGCAATTCCAACCACGAAAACACTGGATACGAAGACTAGTATAGAAGTTATCAAGCCAGCAATAAAGGCCGCTGACCAACTTTCAAATCGTAAACCCAATGCGATATTGACTTCAATAGCTAATACATAATAAGTCAGACTACTAAATAGCAGAGAGACCCAAATGGTGAAAACTATAATGATCAGATCGTGGACGAATGATTCACCCCAAAAGTCAGATAGACCGGTAGGTTGGAACTCTCTCCGAATATCAGCTTCAACTAAAATCCACATTTTGTAGGAGAGGACACAATAACTTGCCAGAACTAACCCAACAAACAACTTACTACCGAGTCCCAGCCAACGTGCGGTGCGTGCGAAAGCGGCTTGGCGATAACCTGTCACAATTTCATGGGCACTGAGCGGCGTGAGTAAAGTCATATCATAAATAGGTTGGTGACGATCAGTCGTCACAAAACGAGCAGTCTCAATACCCAAAATAATAATCAGTCCGAAAAGCATAAACGGCAACAGCCAGAAAAGCTGATACGATCCTTGCCAATATAACAGCACCGTTGCCATCAACCAGATAAGCCAACCTATGGGTAATTTCATCGGTTGAAAGTATTTACGATAGGTCATTGTTAAGCGCTGATAATGTGGATTTAGCATGAGGATCAGACCTAACTCATCATTTATCAGAAAACGTCTGTTCAAATTCAGCATAACATAGAAATCTTCTTCCAGACAATTGCTTGCCCACATATCAGCAAACCCTTGACCTACGCCTGCCCCGCGCCCCAATTGCGGCTTCTCAACTGTCATAAACATCCCTCTGAGATAAGAGTATACTGCGCATATATCAGTCGCCATAAACATTTTATAGTTAAGGGAAAAGGCATGTTACGACGCATAGTGCTTATCGGATTTATTTGTTTTTTGATGATGAATTCCTTGAATATTCATTTGGATGCTCAAGCAGTGTCAGCGCAAGAAGACGCCAACTGTGTGGAATTATCAGGCCAAGCAACCCGCTATCAGTTGAATACCACCTTTGATTGGACGTATCGTACGGTACATGTGCGCCAAATAATCCGTTATCGCAACACTCACACGCAACCCTTAACTGAACTTGTCTTTCACTCTGAACCCCATCGACTATCCAAGATTGAAACCATGACGTTGCACAACGCTTATGATGAGCAAGGAAGGTTCCTAGCACCGGTAAGTATTGATGAAGAAGCCATGCGGCTGACTGTACCCCTGATTGATCCAGTTGAGGCAGGTTGTGATGCCGTGGTGGAGTTAGTTTTTGACATCAATCTGCACGAGTTATCGGACAGCAATCCCTTAGGCTGGTTGGCCTATACTGACAAGCAAATCAATCTCGCTCATTGGTTTCCAGTCATTGCCCCATATGATTTTAACGGCATCGCGGGCTGGTATACCCCTCAACGGCACTATATTGGTGAACAAGCCGTAACTGAATTTGCTGATTATGAAGTCAACTTGACACTTCAGAATGCGCCTGAAAATGTAGTTATGGTTGCCCCCGGCCAAGTCACCCAAATTAACGCAACTCAATGGCGTATTTTCCACAATGGTGCACGCGATTTCGGTCTCACATTTAGCACGATTTATAAACTCAATCAACAACAAGTCGGCAATGTGAGTTTAGAACTCTATAGCCTAGCAACAACCTATCAAGGCAGTGTTAATCAGGCCATGCAAGATGCCACACAAGCACTCACACTTTATAATCAAGTTTATGGGGAATATCCGCATGACCGTTTGGTCTTGGTAGAAGGTGATTTCCCAGATGGCTTAGAGATGAGTGGAATGGCTTTTGTCAGTACTGACTGGTTTGTGGGTTGGAACGGCAATCAACTTCATTGGTTAACAATTATTACGGTGCATGAAATCGCACATCAATGGTTTTATGCTCAAGTTGGCAATGATCAAGCAACAGAACCTTATTTGGACGAAGCCCTCGCGACCTATAGCGAACTCGTGTTTTATGAGCATTACTATCCTGAACTTGTTGGTGAATGGTGGCAATTCCGTATCAACAATTACAACCTAGGCACAGACTCCGTTGATGCAACTGTCTACAGTTATACAAGTTGGCGACCCTATATCAATACAGTGTATTTTCGTGGAGTCTATATGCTGAATGATATTCGGAAGACGATTGGTGATGAAGCTTTCTTTGCATGGCTCAATCATTATTATGAACAAAACGACACCCAAATTGCGACCAGTGCCGATTTTTGGGGTGTATTGAACGCGACGGATTATCAAGCAACAAGCGCCATTCGACAAACTTATCTTGCCAACACGTCAATCGTAGCTGGCCAATAATTCAGTGGGACTTCTAACGCGCCCTATGTCATAATGAAAAGGATATTCATTTTGTAGGGAGATACATCATGTCAAACACCGTTCGTCATATTGCTTTGTTACGGGGAATCAATGTCGGTGGTCATAAAAAAATTAAAATGGCTGAGTTGCGTGTTATGCTGACAGATCTTGGCTTCAGTAATGTTGCCACAGTCTTAGCTACCGGCAACATTGGTTTTGATGCTGATGAAATGAACGCCAGTGATTTACAGACTATAATTCACGATGGCATTTTAGATACATTTGGCCATGATGTTGATGTTTTAATGCGTACCCAAGCGAATATTCAAGCGCTTGTCGCCACTGAGCCATTTGCATCAGTAGCAGTCACTGAAAATACCCGTTTAAATGTCAGCTTTTTAGGGAATGAAGCTCAAAATACTGTAACACTTCCTTATGACTCACCAGCCCCAGATTTTGATATTTTGCATGTATCCGCGACTGAAGTATGTAGTGTGTGGACACTCAACGGAAAAGTGCGCTCAACGGATTATATGAAAATTCTAGAACAGGAATTTGGCAAGAATATCACCACCCGCAATTGGAATACAGTGCTCAAGATTGCAGATTTATAAAACCTCACCTATAGTTAAGTGGTTTATTCAAATTAGCAACGAGGTTTGTTTATCGAGAATGTCCTACATTTCACCTATTTATTTTTATAAGGAGGGTCTAGACCCAAAATAGTCAGGAGATAACCTAAAATGCCCGAACGGGATGTACACAGTATTGTGCAAAACTGCACATATTTTTTGAATTACCACTATTATGTTTCACCCAAAGATGTGCTCGTCAATTTAGCCGAAGCCACCCCCGACGATCTACAAATCGATCGGTATGGAAATGGCTCACTCATCAGCGATTTTGAAACCGAGTTGGCCGAGTTATTGGGCAAACCAGCGGCACTCTTTATGCCAACGGGGACCATGAGTCAGCAAATTGCCCTGCGTATCTGGTCAGAACGCAAAAACAATCGCACCATCATTTTTCATCCCTTGTCTCACCTCGAAATCCATGAAAATATGGCTTATCGTGAATTACATGGCTTGTATGGTATGCCGACTGGTAGCCGATCTCGGTTACTGACTTTAGAAGATTTACAAGCAATCAAATATCCATTCAAAACACTTCTACTCGAACTCCCACAACGTGAAATTGGCGGTGTATTACCGTCATGGGATGAATTGACAGCTATTGTCGATTGGGCACACAGTCAAGATATTGCCGTTCATCTCGATGGTGCGCGCTTATGGGAAACCAAACCCTTCTACGGAAAAGAATATGCGGAAATTGCGGGTTTGTTCGATAGTGTCTATGTATCTTTCTATAAAATCTTAGAAGGGATTGCCGGCGCGGCGCTCATTGGTGATGAAGAATTCATTGCCGAAGCCCGTATTTGGCGACATCGACACGGTGGAAATTTATTCGGTATGTATCCGATGGTATTGACGGCCAAACGTGGTCTCGAAAAACATTTGCCCAAAATGGAAGCTTATCATCAGCGCGCCCTTGAAGTCGCTGAAATATTGAGTGGTTTTCCGGAGATCGAGATTAATCCCAATCCTCCCCACACCAATATGATGCATGTTTATTTCCAAGGGGATCTCGATAAACTTGGAGAAGCACTTTTGGATGTGGCTGAAGAGATAGGTATTTGGTTAATGCATGGTCTGCGGCCAGCGCCTATTCCCAATTACGCAATGACGGAGATGGTGATGGGCAACGCTAGTCTAGATATTGATTTAGGTGAACTAGAAACCGCTTTCCGTAAATGGTTTGATTATGCCCAAGCCAAATAAAACCTAAAGAATAATTGGCCTTCACTTTAATTGTGAAATTTAAGATTTCGGGTTAGAGTGAAGGCATCATGCTAAATAGTCTCGCGAGAAATAACGATGCAATCTTCGCAGAGAAACACCATGTATCGCCCAATTATCTTGTTTTTGCTTCTCTTGATTTTTTTGCCAAATCTTTCCTCTCACCCGACCCAAGCTCAAGAAAACGAAGAACCTCTCTATGGCTTAATTTTTAGCCTCCGTAACATAGATACTCACAATCTACAACTCAGTTTGGCCTATCCGGATGGTCATTGGATGACCCAGACTCTTCCACCTGTTTTTGATTATAGCTATATTGACTTTGCTCCCAATCACCCCCATTGGCTGAGTGATAAGCGTATTATTGGCACGGGTTTTGGAGAGGACGTTTCTGAAATTTCAGGTTACACGCCCCGCGACCATCTCTATATATATGACCCATTTACCGATGAACTTCAGCAAATTGGACCAAGTCCACTGACAACCGATGAAAATGGTGAACCTGAATCATGGCGACTAACCCAAGTTTCACCAGATGAAAAATACGCGGTTTTGCAAGAACCGGGCCAACCAGCCAATAGGATCATAATTGTCGATTTAGGGCAGGCGACCATTGTTGCGGAATTTGAAGAAACGGGTCTTAAACTTCTCGATATACAAGGTGATGAATTTTTATTGACCGATTTTACGAATGGTCAATTCTGGGTGTTCGATGCCAGTGAGCCAAATTCTCAACCGCAAGTCATCCCTGATATCTATATCAGCAATTCTCCGCAGGGCTATCTCCTGCCGAATAATCAACTTCTACTTGAAGATTATGAAGGCATACGGTTGATCGATCGTTCAAATAGCTTCGCTGAAATTTGGGCATTACCGGATGCCACACACCTCATCCTGAGCGAAGATCGTCATTTAATGGCGGCTTATTTGGAAGATACCGGCGGGATTGCCTTAGCTGATATTGAAAATACTAGCCTCGGTAGTAATCATAGTCAGGTTTTCATGAATAGCGATAATTTCACTATTGATCGCATTCCTACGTTTAAGTTTATTGATAACACATTGGTTTATTGGGAAGAAACTGATTTAGGTGTGACAGATTCTTGCTTAATCTTGCGTCGTGAATGGACTGTACCGAGTGATAATTCCTATTCAATTCCTTACTATTTCAATTCAGATCAGTCCTG
>JBNLCD010000128.1:0-11515 GCA_050303635.1 Anaerolineae bacterium | reverse complement strand
GGCGCATCGTCGGCAACCATCGCTATTCAATTTTTGGTAGAAGGTTTAGTTGTCGGTAGTGTGGCGTGGTTTATCGGGTTCCCCATCAGTTATGGCACTAATTATGTCTTGGTTTCTTCGTTTGGGTTCGAGGGCGTACCGGGGTTCCAATATCCGATTGAAGCGCCCATTATTGGCCTTGTGTTGACCTTGGTTATCGCTACCATCGCGAGTTTATGGCCAGCGATTTCAGCGGCCCGCAAAACCGTCAGCGATATTCTCCGCTATCAATAATTTTGAAATTTTAGAGGTGGGATGTAGGTTCGCTTACTGCATTCCACGCATGTTTCATCGGACACAAAATGTAGGTTAACCTGATTTTTGCGGATGGGCACATCGGCCCATCCCTACCAGTGGGCATGTCAATGGAATACACCTTGGCTCTCAATAGCCAAGACAAGGATTTAGGACAACCCATTTTAGTTATAAATTTACAATAGATTTTGTGGGTAAAGTTGATGACTCGTAAGGCGGACCCGATGTGTTCCACCATTTACATTTTATGTATCATGCATCCCCATTTTGAGTTGGCGCAGATACTGCCGCGTGATGTGCCACAGTGCTTGCAGAAATTCCCGGTAAACAATGGCCAAATACGTCAACACGGGCACCAATCCGCTGACCCAATAGACGGGATGCCAATCCATGATTAAAACTGACATAGACCACTGGACCTCGCGTTCATTGGTGGTGCTATTCGTCAGATTTTCGAGACGCGTGCCATCGCGGTGAATCCGATAAATATCCCAATTCTCATTCACCAACGCCGGAAAAACGAGCCAGCGCCCATCTGGTGACCAACGCGGTTGATTGATATAGTCAAATTCAGCTAATACCTGTGTTTCACCCGTCGCCAGATTTTGCAATAGCAACCGATCACTCATCCGCTGAATTTCAACAAAAGCTAGCCAATGGCTATCCGGCGATACTTGGGGGAAATCAGTTGCTATGTCAAAATTGCTGATGAATTCGATGCGTCCACTGGGTACATCGACGCGAATAATAGAACGGTCAAAACGGGTGCTTAAGATCAGCCAGCGGCCATGGGGGGCCCATTGAATATGTTGCGTCGTGCCAATCCGACTAGGATTAGCCAAGAGTTGAAGCTGGCCAGTCGAGACATTATAGAGCTTCAAGCCCGTTAGCCAGTGCATATACAAAATCCATTTGCCTTGCGGGGACCAATACGGAAAGCCCCATGTACGATTATCGGGACTGATGTTGGTGCGTTGCGATCCATTCCGTTGAATTTGATAGATCTGTTGATAGCCTTCGCGGTTGCTTAAATAGGCAATCTGCTGGCCATCCGGCGACCAACTCGCATCCGAGTCGGGCAAGGCATTTTGGCTGAGATTGCGTAGTTCCGAGCCATCCGCTCGCATGACATAAATTTCACGAGCGGTTTGATCGGTGCGGCTTTCAAACAAAATCCAGCGACCATCGGCGGACCACTGTGGTGCACTATCCCGCCCTGTGCCGGGTGAAAGTTTTTGTTTGGCGCTCCCATCCGGACGCATTTTATAAATAGCCGAGGTGTGTTCGTCGGCGACGGTGTAGACAAGCCAATCGATATGGTTGGGGCGCAAAATAGCATACATGAGCACGATAGTTAAACTCAGAATACTGGCAATGCCCAACATAATCTGAATAAACCGCAACATGAATATGACTTCCTCGTGTTCACCCGAACTATGCCAACAAAAAATCCACAGAGACGATATCGACTCTGTGGATTTATTCTAAATCACCGTAATTCAAGTTGCTAGTTTAGTCGCTGACGGGCTCAACGGTTTGCAAATAAAGCCAGAGCGCTTCAACTTCCGTATCATTCATTTGCGCAAACGATTCCCATGGCATGATCGTATCAAGGGTTGTGCCATCCGGCGTTACCCCTGTTTGGATAGCGGTTTGGAAATCAGCAAATTCCCAATCGCCAATGCCATCGGAACTAGGTGTGATATTGGCAACTGCCACATCAAAGCCGGGGCTTTCGCCGCCTGCAAAATTACTTTGATGACAACCCACACAGGTTTGGTGAGCAAGATATTCACCGTATTCGATTGTGGCACCGACAGACACGTCACTCCCTTGAATGGTGTCATGATCAATAAGATCGGCTTCGAGATCAAGTTCCCCAAAAACAAGTAAAGCGCGTCCGACCGGGCCATAGCTAGGTTCAGGTTGAGCACCGTCAACGGGCGGCAAATTTTGTAGATAGGCAATCAATTGGCCTAATTCTTCGTCCCGCATTTCAGCGTATTCATGCGAGGGCATGATGACGAGGGATTTGCCATCGGGTGCAATCCCGTGACGAATGGACCGAATCCAGTCTTCTGTTTCATAATCTGCGCCAACTCCACCTTCACCGGAGGTCAGATTGGGGGCCGCAATTTTGCCCATCGCCGGATCATCAATCATGACGTGCCCGCCAGCATCCTTTTCATGGCAATCTGTGCATCCGCGTGATTTAAATAAGCGTTCGCCTTCAGCCAATGATTCTTCATCGCTCGGAATATCAATCAGCGCCACCTCAACATTATAAGTTTTAGCGAGTTTAGAATTACTGGCCAAGAAGATGCCTACCCCCGCTATCACAATAAAAACAAGCAAAACCACTAAAATAATGCCTAATATTTTCAAGACACGTTTCATGCCTGAACTCCTGTTAAATTTATCCGTTACCATTTTGGGTTATCGCACAAATCTGAATTTTGTGCAAGCGCCGTTAGATAGGTGTTACAGATTGTTTAGATAACAGGTAAATGCCCCTTTGAAAACCTGTATTTCTTAGGGATATAAGCTATCAA
This sequence comes from Anaerolineae bacterium, assembly GCA_050303635.1. GTDB lineage: Bacteria > Chloroflexota > Anaerolineae > Aggregatilineales > J027 > JAKEEQ01. Next base: position 8,669 of record JBNLCD010000128.1, on the reverse strand, counting down.
TGCGAAATATATTGGCGGCAGAACTAAAAATGCCGCGCGTAATTTTTCACGTGAGATCATGACCAATCGTAAGATCGTGAGCATATTGCCAATAACTCGTAAAACAAAAATACCGACCGCTCAGCCAATGGTTTCAAGCATAAAGTTTTCCTTTTTGTTAACGAACCTTACTTGCTAAGCAAACCGTGACCACGCATAATAGCTGAGGGGAGTCATCCATGCTTGCTAGCTAGCCCAACGATGTGAATTTTTGAGTTTTAGATTTTTCATTGCACAAAGGACAGGATATGTTTCGGCGTTTACCACGGGATAATTTTCCAGATGACACGGAATCTGCCGCATTCCAAAATTATCGAAGTGGCCAAACGGCGCGCCAATGGCGTATCCCGTTTAATTGGCGCAATTGGGTCTTATATGGTGTCTTGGGTTTATTGATTATCCTGCTGAGTTTTGGGATATTTGTGCTCTATGAGCAATTTGCCGTTGGGCCCAGTGCCACACCCACACCAAATCCAACGCCGACCCCCATCCCGATTATTATTGAAGGTATATTCCCGCCGCAGGTGCCGCAGACATTTATCACAACACCGGCGCGCATTGATGATAGCTATATTGAGCCGAATTCACGCGGTTATACCTTCCACATGAATCCCGGCAAACAGTGGGCATTTATTTTGTCAACGGATGGCAACTGGACCGCTCAAATTGATTTATATGGCGAAGGTGGCCAGATTTTAGCGACCGCCACGACTTCTGGCAATCAACCCGCCACCATTACCTATTTTGTGAGTCAGGAAGATATCTACGCGATTCATTTGCAAAGTAGCGACGGCTTAAGCGGCGGCTATACACTCGAAGTTATGCCAACCGACCTGCAATAATGACTGTTTTTGACAAGTTCACCGCTCTACTCCAAGCCGATGAAACTATTTGGGGATTGGCGTTAGCTCTCAATTCTTGGGACAATGGTTCTAGCCCGACAGTCGCCCTCGAATAAATTCGGGGCTAAAAATCATCACCCTATGAATGGGTTTCAGATCCCTGAGCGCAACGGCAAGTCCATTTATAGGACGTTGTCTTTTAGCTATGGATTTGAATCCGTAGCGCCTATGTGGATTGAGGGGTGACGACCTTGGCTCAATAACCCATATTTTTGAGTTAAAGACATTATCTCGCCCATTATTATTCTTACTTCATCTGGGGATTAACTTAATTACCCAATCGGCAAATGTTCATCGGGGAGACGTTTGGTGTGCTTAACGGCATCATGCACGGATGTAAAGAAACGATTTTCGCCCACCGTCTGAACAAAATGAACACGGCGGAGTTGCGTCAACATATCCTCTTTGAGTTCAGCCAAATACACTTCAATGCCCGCTTGCTCAAAATCAGCAATCAATACCGCCAAAATTTGCAGAGCACTCGCATCAATGCGATTAACCGCACCACAGGCTAAAATCAAAGTATCCACGGCTGATTGTTGCGCGACGAGCTTGCCCAATTGCAGTTCAAGATAACGCGCATTCGCAAAATAGAGACTTTCATCAATACGCACAATCAAAATACCGGGAAGACGCATGGTTTCATGGTGCATGGTGTCGCGATAATATTCGCTATATTCAATGCGGCCTAACTCGGCGATGTGGGGATGGGCGGTTTGCCAGAAATAAATAGCAATTGTCGCCAGTACCCCGCTCAAAATACCTTCCACAATCCCAAATAAGATAACGATAATCACTGTGACAATCAGCGGTAAAGTTTCGAGGCGATCATAGCGCCAGAGCTGACGAATGGATTGGAAATCGAGTAAGTTGATCACCGAGACCAGAATAATTGAGGCCAAGGCGGCGTTGGGCAAATAATAGAAAATGGGTGTCAAGAAAACAACTACCACGGCCAGAATTCCAGCGGCAATAATTGAGGACAAACCCGTATTTGCACCTGCTTCTTTGTTAACCGCCGAACGACTAATGGACGTGGTCGCGGGCATCCCGCCGGACACCGCCGCCGCAAGATTAGCCAACCCCATCGCCACCAATTCTTGATTGGGTTCAAGCGTTTGTTCTTGCGGATGGACCAGCGATTGCGCGGTTGAAATGGCTTCCATAAATCCGACAAAGGCAATCGCCACAGCACCTAACAGCAAAACATCGAGATGTTCAAAATTGTAATCACCGAGCGTGAATGGTGGCAACCCGCGCGGAATATCACCCACCACCCGCACATCTTGATCTAATTGAAAGACATAAACTGCCACAATACCTAAAAAGACGACCAACAGTGAACCACTCCGACTAACAGCAAATTTTAGATGGCGATGTAAACGGAGCGGGGCTAATTGTTGGGGTAAACGCGTTTTGAAATAAAAAAGCAGACTAACACTCATGCCGCTGACAATCAGTGTCGCAAGATCGGTTGCGCCTAAATATTGGACAATTTCGGCGACCTGTGCATAGGCTTGGGAATGACGTGGCACCGTAAATCCCAAAAGATTAGGGATCTGCGATAGGATGATAATCAAGGCCGCCGCATTGACATAGCCAACCAACACAGGCTGACTCAGCAATGTGGCCAAAAATCCTAAGCGTAAAACGGCCATTAAAAGAAAAATGAGTCCGGTGAGCAGGGCTAGCGTCAGGGCTAGCGTTACATATTCGGCACTGTCTTGCTCCGCAATCTGGCTAATACTGCCTAAAATCAGCACTGACGTAATTGCGGTAGGGCCAAAAGTGAGAATGCGGCTACTCCCCAATAAACCATACACCAGAAGCGGCAAAATGCTGGCATACAGGCCCACTTCCGGCGACACGCCCGCCAACAGCGCATAGGCCATACTCTGCGGCACGAGCATCGTTGCCACCGTAAAACCCGCAATGACATCACCGGGTAAATAACGCTTAGGATATGCGGTGAGCCAGCTTAGCATCATCTGATCTCGATTACTTATCTTTGCGTTGTGGAAGCCAACCAAAGGGTGGTTCATCCGCTTCAAGGGTATTCGTCTGGGGTTGTTGAATCGGTTGAGTTGTTGACACACGGCGACCATTGCGCCGAGCTTGCCGAATGGCCTGACGGGATAAACGCCGCAAGATTCCGGCATAAACCGTGCGCTGTTGATAGGTTTCGTTTTGAATGACAAGTTGAGCAATCCCCCGCGCCGCGACATTGACGGGTAAGGGCATGGTGCGGCCCCACAGCAAACTCAGCGGGAAAATGGCCCCAAAAGTGGACATTATATTAAGGGCAATTTGGGAAGGTAGCCCATGATAAAGGGCGGGAGCTCGAATAATGGTCCAATCCAAGCCTGATTTTTGCAGATAATCTTCGGCATCGCGTTTACTCAAAACATATTCGGCGGGTAAAGCGAGCGGTCGATTGACGGTGCTCAAAAAGATGAAACGCGGCACACCATCGCCAATGGCCATCGTGGCGACATTGCGCGTTGAAACCACATTGATTTGATGAAAGGTTGCGCCTTTAGCCGGATTAGCTTGCGTACTGCCGACTAAATGAATGACTGTGCCATGTCCGCGTGAAAGCCCTTTTAAACTGGCTTTGTTCCAGACATCACCTTCCACAATCTGCACACGATCAGCCAGATCTGCCAATTTTTGACGTTGGTCAGGCCGTACCAGCACCGTCACTTTAAGGCCTTGCTCTAGTAAAGCTAAGACGGTTTGAAAACCAACAAATCCCGTGGCTCCCGTTACAAAAACATTCTGCGCGTTCCGCAAATTTAATTATCCTCCATGGGAATATCAAAATTCCAGGCGTTTAAGGGTGCCATAAATTCGTGGCGTGTCAAATCAAGATGCACCGGCGTGATGGATACAAAGCCATTATGCACGGCCCAAATATCCGTTCCTTCCGCTTCAACATCACCGGCGGGTTCGGCTCCCCCAATCCAATAATAGGGTTTACCGAAGGGGTCAATTCTTTTATCGAGCACATCCCGATAGACGCGTAAACCCTGTTGCGTAATTTGATGGCCCTTAATTTCAGTTAATGGTAAGTGCGGAATATTCACATTCAGGATGGTATGGCGCGGCAAATCATGTTGCATCGTTGTTTCGGCAACTTGACGGGCGACAATTGCGGCGTCATTATAATCGCCATGGGGAATCCGATCGGCCAGCGAGAAGGCAATGGCGGGCAAACCAAAAATCGCGGCTTCGAGGGCCACGCTGACGGTGCCACTATAGGTTAAGTCTTGTCCCAAATTAGGTGCAGTGTTGATGCCCGATACCACAAAATCAATTTCTTCTTCAATTAAACCCATCAAACTGAGCGCCACACAATCGGAGGGCGCACCATCAACCGCAAAAGCGGGAATATCTGAGGGGAATACATCCTGGACGGATTTCGCCCGTAACGGACGGTCTAAAGTTTTCTTGTGACCTGTGATGCTTTGATTGGTTTCAGGTGCGACAACCCAGACATTGCCTAGTTTTTTCATCTCAAGCGCCAGAGCCAACAACCCCGGTGCATACACACCATCATCATTAGAAACCAGAATATTTGGCATAGAATTAGGTCCTCATACAGATTGATAACAGAAATTTGCGCATAAATACGTTAAAATATTAACGTATCTATGATTTTTAGCAATTGTCGTCTTTTACATTTCTATTTAGAAACTACAGAATTGATTGCGGTAACTACCGCCCTTTACTATAATAAACAACATAAACATTATCTCTACAGGGTATTATTCTCATGGTCGATACAAGACAATTCGCCAGTAAGCCGCGTTCTGATTTACTTGGACGTGACGGCACACTCCAAGCCAATGAAGTTTTGCAGGGTCGTTATCGGGTGACGGGTGTGCTCGGTGTCGGAGGGATGGGGGCTGTTTATCAAGCGCGTGACCTCCAATTTCCTGAAGTGGAACGGTATGTTGCCATTAAGGAAATGCACAATCTCGGTACCGATGAGCAAATTCGCCGCGTTAATATTGCCAACTTCGAACGCGAAGCTAACTTATTGGCAACTTTAAGCCACCCCGCTATTCCTTCCATCTACGATTATTTCTCGATTAAGGATAATCGCTCCTATTTGGTGATGGAATATATCGATGGCAAAAACTTAGAAGAAATTCTAAACTCCCACGGCGAAAGCATTCCGATTGAAATGGTCGTCGATTGGGCCATTGATCTCTGCGACGTAATCGATTATTTACACCGTCACAATCCCCCCATTATTTTCCGCGACACCAAACCTGCCAATATCATGATCGACCAATATGGGCGGTTACGCTTAATTGACTTTGGGATTGCGCGGACCTTCCAAGCGGGGCAAAAAGGGACCATGATTGGGACCGAGGGGTACTCAGCGCCCGAACAATATAAGGGTGAAGCCGCACCATCCAGTGATATTTATGGTATTGGGGCGACGATGCACCATGTGTTGACCAACCATGATCCGCGCTTAGAGCCACCCTTCAGCTTTATGGAACGGCCCATTCGTGAGGTCAACCCTGAAGTACCAGTCGAACTGGAATCGATTGTCTTGCGTTCTTTAGCTTTTGATCAAACACAACGCTTTAAGAACATCGGCGAAATGAAACAATCCCTTGAAAAATTACGGGGTCGCAGTCAGGGTGGGTTGATTACCGCTGACCCTGAAGCCGCTGATACTTGGCAAAAAGAAAGCGAAGGCCTGATTGATGTTTTGTGGCAATTCCGGTCCGAAGAAGAAATTCGGTCAGCGCCACTTTACTTCCAGAAATATCTTTTCTTTACGTCCTATGACTATAACTTGTATATGCTCGATGCTGAAACTGGCAAGTTCCGCTGGAAATATGCCAGTAAAGACGGTGTATCGACAACACCTGCCGTTTCACCAGAAGATAACTTGGTGGTATTTGGCTCAAAAGATCACACTGTCTACGGTATGGATATTCGCTCAGGTCGCCCGAATTGGATTATCAATACCAATGGCCCGGTTTATTCCTCACCGCTGATTTCACATGGTCATGTGTTTGTGGGCAGTGATGACGGCTTTCTTTATGCGGCGCGGGTAATTACCGGACGCGTGGTCTGGAAATATGAAGCGGGCTTGCCGATTCGGACCCGTCCAGCCGTGACGGATGACGGCATTATTTTTGGACTTAATGATGGCGATGTGGTTTGCGTCGATATGAGTGGCCAATTGGCATGGCGCTTCCGTAGTAAGCGTGGAGTTTTATCTTCACCATTAGTCTATAATGGCCTTGTCTATTTTGGCTCAATGGACTGGAACTTCTACGCCTTAGATATCACCAATGGGTGGAATGTATGGCAATTCCGAGCCCAAAAACCAATTGTATCTTCGCCCGTTTTAGCTGGACAATACATCGTGTTTGGCGGAGCAGATGGTTATGTTTATGCGCTTGATCCATCAAGTGGACGCGAAAAATGGCGCTTTGAAGTCGGTGAGCAAGTCACCTCTTCGCCAGCTTATGCCGAAGGTGCTGTTTATATTGGTGGCATTGATGGTAATCTTTACTGCTTAAATGCAGATAATGGCTCATTACGCTGGAAGTATGAATCCGATTCGCCCATCCCCGGATCGCCGATTGTTCATGATGGGGTGGTTTATTTTGGGTCAACTGACCATCATATTTATGCCTTAAAAGCTTAATTACGCACCTGTTGGAGTAAAATCGAATGCAAGTTTTTCGCCGTATGTTAGGGCTACGCTCAGCCGAAGAAATTGAAGACAGTACTAAGACTGCTCCGCTCAAACCATCGGATGCCGCAGGTGCCAGTCAATCTGCAGGAACCGGCGCAACAGATGGTACAACTGCGCCTTTGGCGACTGCACCGCTGAACCGTGAAGGTTCAACCCGTCAACTGAATCCGTTAGATGCTGATTATCCCCAAGCCGGTCAAAGTGCGCGGTTTATTATCGGTCAACAAACCGATGTTGGCCAAGTACGGGATAATAATCAGGATGCTATCTCCACATTTACCGCTATCATAACGAGCGCCGAAGAAAAAGCTGATTTCGGCTTGTTTGTGGTGGCGGATGGCATGGGGGGGCATGAAGATGGTGAAAAAGCTTCCGGTTTTGCCGCCCGTGTTGTGGCTAAAAGCGTTATCAATGATCTCTATCTACCGATGTTGGCTGATAATTACGGTGGCTCATCTGACCAACAACCTGTTACGGAAGTTCTGAAGCAATCCATTCAGAAGGCGAATGACCATGTTTCAACACATGTGCCCGATGGTGGAACAACAGTTACCTCTGTAACCCTCATTGGACGGATGGCCTATATTGCCCATGTTGGTGATAGCCGGGCTTATATGGTTACTCAAGATAATATCGAACAACTAACGCGTGATCATTCGCTCGTCCAGCGTTTAATTGAGTTGGGCCAGTTAACGCCAGAAGAAGCAATCGAACATCCGCAACGAAATGTGCTGTATCGTGCGATTGGTCAGGGAGATGTCCTCGATGTTGATGCCCTGACTCGCCAATTAATGCCCGGGAGCTATGTCCTGATTTGTAGTGACGGGTTATGGAATCTGGTATCGAATGAAGAGTTACACTCAATTGTCTTGAATTATGGTTCAAATACACAATTAGCTTGCCAGGCTTTAATAGATCTCGCAAATGAACGTGGTGGAACTGACAATATTAGCGTTATACTTGTTCGTATTCCTGAAGGATAAATATTAAAGAGTTATTATGCCAATTACATCATCGCTTGATTTATATGGAATTTTAGGGTTATCGCATAAAGCGACCCCAGATGAAATAGAAGAAGCGTACAAAGCGTTGGCGGCTCGGCTAAACCCTGCGCAGAATAAACATGATGGTGCTCAACTACAGTATAACGACCTCATCGAAGTTTATTCGATCTTAAGTGACTCGCGTAAGCATGATCGGTATAAACGTGAGCGTGCCACTTATGGGAGATTGCCAAGCTTCAGCACGATTTGTACGACAAGTAAGCGGGTTCTGCCGATCATTGAAGAACCACAAGTCTTATATATGCTTCTTGAAGTACATGCGAAGCGTCTTGAGGATGAAAAGACGCAACGACGACCACCTCTTAATATTGCGGTAGTCCTTGATCGCAGTGGTTCAATGAGTGGTGAACGTTTGGCGCGTGTCAAAGTTGCGGCACATCGGATTATTGACCAATTGCGTTCAGATGATCGTCTCAGCATTGTCACCTTTAGTGACGACGCCGATGTGATTATTCCCAGTACGCATATTAACGATATTCCCTCCCTGAAAGCCGCTGTTACTTTAATGGCCGCGGGTGGGGCAACCGAAATCTTCAAAGGTCTTGACGCAGGTTATCGTCAAGTTGAAAACCATTTCAGTCAAAATAGTGTCAATCACGTGGTCTTGCTGACGGATGGGCGTACCTATGGGGATGAACAAAAATGTCTAGATCTGGCGAGTGAAGCCGCGAGTTTAGGTGTAGGCATTAGTGCAATGGGCATGGGCGATGAATGGAATGATCGTTTCTTAGATGATTTGGCCGGACGCACCGGTGGTTCATCAGCTTATATTCATACACCTGCCGCTGTACCTGATTTCTTGAATGCACGTATTCGAAATTTGGGTGATGCTTTTGCGGAACGTATGGTTTTGACCGTTGCGCCAGAAACTGATATTAAATTAGAGAGTGCTTTCCGGCTGGCACCAGATCCGCAACCGCTGAACATCGATAA
>JBNLCD010000127.1:0-11766 GCA_050303635.1 Anaerolineae bacterium | reverse complement strand
GGGGTCATTGGCTCTCTATCTCATTGCGGATTGGGTGCCTTTTATGGAAGACATGTCCAGATCCCACCGCTTAGCCGTGGCAATTATGGCGGGGGCTATTATGGTGGCCCGCTCACCGTCCTCTGCAATTGCCATTGTTAATGAATTACGGGCCAAAGGCCCATTTACCAAAACGGTTTTAGGTGTCACCGTCGTAACGGATATTGTGGTGATTATCTTATTTGCGGAATCCGTTTCCTTTGCTGATGCCATTTTGACAGGCGTCGGTGTAAGCCTGGCTTCCATTGAATTATTGGGCTTTGAATTGTTCTTGGCCTTTGTTCTCGGCTATGCGGTTGGGCAAATTCTAAAATCAATCATCCGCCTCAATGTGGACATGTATTTTAAAGCAGGTCTAGTTCTACTAACGGGTTTGGCTATTTTTGTGTTTACTGTCGAACTCCGGCACTATTCGCACGCACACCTGCCCTATGAAATTTTCCTTGAGCCGCTTTTGATTGCCATGATTGGCGGATTTGTCGTCATCAATTACACGCCCTATCGGGCTGAATTCACTGAAATTTTAGAAAAAGTCGGCGGCCCGATTATTGTATTGTTCTTTACCCTCACGGGGGCTTCGCTTGCTCTTGATTTGTTGCTTGTCATTTTGCCAATTACCCTACTTCTATTTGCAGTGCGGGTTGTCGCCATTGGTATTGGGTCCTTTTTGGGCGGAGCCATTGCCGGCGATGAAATGCGCTATAACCAGATGAGTTGGATGGCCTATGTCACCCAAGCAGGTGTGGGTTTAGGGCTAGCCAAAGAAGTAGCCGATGAATTTCCTGAATTTGGTGCAGGTTTTGCCACACTCATTATCTCAATGATTGTCGTCAGCCAAATTTTAGGACCACCCTTCTTTAAATTTGCCATCAAATATCTGAAGGAGGCGCACTTACCGGGCTTAGCCAAACCAGATGCCATCCGTGATGTTTTGGTGTTGGGTATCAATACCCAATCCTTAACGCTTGTGCGTCAATTACATTCGCATGGTTGGCATGTAACACTTGCCGATATGGATGCAGGGTATGTGGACAATGCGCAACGAGCCTTTAACAGTGATCATAACTATGAAGATATCAAACTCCATCATTTACCTGCCCTGAATGCTGAGAATTTTTCTGAGATAATCACCACCGCAACAGACGCTCTCGTGACCATGCTTCCCGATGATGAACAAAATTATCGTGCTTGTGAGTTGGCCTATGAAAAATTTGGTGTGCCGCGTCAAATTGTGCAAATCAATGAGCCAGCCCGTTCCAAAGATTTCCAAAAACTGGGTGTGCGAGTTGTTGACCCCACCTCAGCGATGGTGAATGTATTGGATCAATGCGTACGTTCACCGCAATCGGCAGAACTCCTACTCAGCGATCAATCAGAATATGACACGATTCAAGTTACCATTATTGATAGTGATGTGGTGGGGTTGCCCTTACGTGATTTAGTCCTGCCCGACGATGTGTTAGTTTTGGGGATTCGGCGTAAAGACCAATGGATTATGCCGCATGGCTATACCATTATGCGCTGGAACGATGAAGTGACCTTTATTGGCAAGCCACAGAGCTTAGTAGAAATTACCCGACGCTTTGGTTACTAAGATTTCAATTTTGTCTGAAATACCCTTGCCAAATGCTAGCGAAGCACTAAAGATGATAAGTTCATGAGAAGCATGATCCTGTCTGCTTGATCCAGAGTAGATATAATGCGATAAAAATAAGATCCTTGGCATGAATTGTTGGAGAATATATGTTATTCAAATCCCTACGGTTAGGCCTGCTCATTATTGTGATTGTGGCTTTGAGTGCAACCGCGCTCCCACTGCGCAGTGCTCAACCTACCGCCTATGCTCAAACAAATACTATTACGATCGGCACAACTGATTTAACGTCAACGCTTGACCCCGCCCAAGCGAATTCCTTTATGGCTTGGGAAATTTTACGCCACCTTTATGTGGGGCTAACCCAGCAAGTGGCTGGCACTAATGATTATGAACTGGCTTTGGCCGATTCCCATACGGTCAGCGCAGACGGTCTCACCCATACCTTTACGATTAAAGATGATGCGGCTTTCAATGACGGCACGCCAATTACCGCCGAAACCTTTGCCTATAGTGTGAATCGCGTGATTACACTTGATTATAATCCGAATAATATGTTGGAAGATATCGGCTTAAGTGTGGCTGTGGGCGAAGAAGGTGAATTAATTTTCACAACAACCCGCCCTGTTCCCTATTTTGAAGCCTTGGTCGCGCTACCTATGTTTTTCCCGGTTGATGCCAATGATTTTCCGGCGAGTGAAGTCAATTCTTTTGTCGCTAGCATCAATGGCAATGGTGTGTATTTGCTAGATAGCTGGGATGTTGGGACATCCGTAAATTTGGTGGCCAACCCCAATTATGCTTATGGTGATTTGGCGAAGACTGAAAATATCGTTTTGCTAAACTATGCCAGTACTGAGGCTTTGCGTGTCGCTATGGTCAACCACGAAGTTGATCTGGCTTGGCGTGATGTCTTGCTTTCTGATGCGGATACAACAGCTAACGAAAATGATGGCATTAAAATCATCAACGTTCCCAGCAGTCGGATGTGGTATTTAATTCTGAACTCCAAATATGATTACGTCGATGATCCGGTTGTTCGCGAAAGTGTCATGATGACCTTGGATCGGGCCGGCATTGTTGAAAGTAATTTCAATGATTATTTGACCCCCGCCTATAGCTTAGTGCCCGAATTAAGTGGCGAAGCGTATTTACCATTATGGGAAGCTGAACCAGATGTGGAAGCCGCCGATCAATTGATGCATGATGCGGGCTATCGGGAATCGCGCTTTAACCAAGCAACCTTTTTTATTGCTACCTCACAACCCGGTTATGGCAATTTATACGCCTATCCCTTAGCCTTAATTATCAGTGACACGCGTGGTATTGAAGCCCTTACAGTGACATCACAGGCTACCGGTGATTTGCCTTCATTTACCGATGCCCTCATTGCTGGTGATACCCAGGGCGCTATGTTTGCCTGGACACCTGCAGTTGTCCATCCGGACGCTTATTTACGCCCTTTGCTTCATTCCCAAGGCCAACTCGCCTTCAACAACAACTATGAAAATGAAGATATTGATGCTCTCTTAGACCGTGCCGCCGTTGAAACAGATGCTACGGCTCAAGCTGAGATTTATCAACAAGTTCAAATTGCTATCCAGCCAGAATATGTGATTACCCCCTTGTGGGAAGATACCCTTTCGATTTTGATATGGGATGATATTAGCGGCGTTAGCATCGAGGCGAATTTCTATTTACACTATGACCAGTTGGTGCGTGAATAAACTAAAAATACGCAACGAAAGTGGATAATAGTCTGCTTTCATCGTTGTTATAAATCGAGCAACCTTTCTTGAGTTAGGCTTTAGCAAATTGCGAGCTCAAGAAAGGTTTTTCTTTTAATTATAGGTTTTCCAATAGACGTTTTATTTCTGGATTAGCATGTAGTTCGGTTAAGTCAAACCACCCTACGTCTAATAATTTTGGGGCTTTGTTAAGTTGTTCAGGGTCATAACCTAGGGATATCTCGCCTGAGATTATCTCGCCCTGAAAACAGTAATAGGTGCCCTCGCCTGTATTGCGTGGTCTTGAATAGATAAACCGTGTGATACGTGCCACAACATTAACTTCTTCTTTAACCTCACGAATAGCGGCTTCTTCGAGCGTTTCGCCATCGTCAATACTTCCACCAGGCAATGTCCACATTAATTTGCCGCGATAACGTTGTTGCACAAGCACAATGCGGTCATTTTCAATAATTGCCATACACACACGATTAGCCACGTACAACCTCCCTAAATCAAACTAGGACAGATTTTGATTTCTGTCCTAGTTATTTTACGCTACTTGCTTATTCCATAATCCGTAATTCGGATGGAATGTCCATTTTCGCCATCTTGCGGATGCTAAACAGCGGAGTAATGGCCACGACTAGAATTCCTAACACCAAAGAAATGAGGATACTTTGGGGTGTAATGGTGATTAAGAAATTCAAGTCTTCCAACTGTTCCTCAACCCGTACACCCATCATTTCTTTCAACATAATCCAGCCGAGCCCAATCCCAACCACTGTTCCCAAAATGCCAAGTACAACATTTTCAACAACTTGCATTCGTGTAACGGTACGCATGGGCAAGCCAAAGGCAAACATGGTCGCAATTTCTCGTGAACGTTCATCCACACTGATACTTGTGGTATTGAAGGCGATTAAAAATGCCAAGAACAAGACAATCACGCCAATTACGCTTAATGATACGACAAAGAGATCAAGGGCGGTATCAAACGCCTCACCATAATCCGAAATGGCTTCCACCGAACCAACCCCTGCTTGATTGAAAAGGGTGGCTCGCACTGTGCTCTTGTTAACATCCTCAGTCGGCACCACCACCACTTGATTAATCAACCCATCCAAGCCAAATTCACTCCGCGCATCCAAATTCATGAAACTGAACAAACGAATCGGATTATTGTGAATTCCGACCACCTTGACTTCACTGATTTGATTGCGAAATACTGGCATTGCGGACGATGAATCAGGCATTTCTAATACCGGATGTTCCAATTCGACTGTATCACCCACTTCCACGCCTAAATCTGTAGCCATTTTGTGCGATAGGACAATTTCGTTTGATGCCTCAGGCAGTTTGCCTTCCAGTAATTTAGGCACCCAAATCTCACTATCCATATCTTGCAGATTGATAGCCGTATCAATTGTTTCAGTCCCGCCGTCTTGGAATTGACCACTCAAGATCACTTGAGATTCCGACGTTGTGAACAAATTGCCATTTCCATCCGCTGATAAATTGCTGATGGTTTCAATCGTCGGGTCATTCTCGCCATAGAAATTATCGAGATTGACCACAAAACGATTGCCGCTTTCATATTCATAGGCATCTTGGGTCTGATTAAGGGTTTCCTTAAACGAATCCAATACGCCGATAAACAGCACTTGTAGCGATATCGCAATCCCAATGCCCATGACCGTTAACATCATGCGGGCAGGTGAACGGAGCAAATTACGGAACGGCATTTGCATAAAGCTCTTGCCCGGAATAGGCAAATAGTTCAAGACTCCCGACCACCCACCACTTTTTGCGACTAAATGACCGCTTCGAATGGCATCAATCGGTGGCACACGTATCGCGCGCCATGTGGGAATTAAGGTTGCCAACAACGGCATAAAAATACCAATCAAAGTCCCGGTGATAAAACTTTCGGTATGAAGCGTGATTTCGAAATAGGGCAAAGGTGAAAAGTCTAACACCAGTTGACCCAATAACTGACTCATGCCAAATCCCAAAAATACGCCCAGTACAGTCCCCACCAGTGCAATCTGCAAGCCAACCAAGAGTGGCCGGAGCGCTAACCACTGCCGAGGGACACCTAACGCCATCCCAATTCCAATTTCCCGTCGTTGTGACTGCACCATCCGTCCCGCCAGATTAAAGGTCGCCATACTGGCACCGAGCAAGAAGAAGATCGCCATGATATCCCAGATACCTTGGTCATTTTTCGGATCTTCATGCAACAAGATATAGACCGGATCATCGTCGGGATAGTTGATGGTTACCCCTGCATTGTTGAAATTCTGCGCAATTGTGTCTTTAATTGCCGTATTCACAACAGCGCGATCCGCGTCAGATTCTAGCTTGATGACTACATCATTGACTTGACCGTCATAGCCCATCATCGCTTGCAGGCTGTCGAGCGGCATGAAAATAGCCACAAAACTATTTTCAGCCAAAAGGCCGCCGCTTTCAGGAATGATCATGAAATATTCAGGGAATTGGCCAGCCCCGACAAAATCGAGCTGAACATCATTCTCACCGGCAATTTTAATCGTATCGCCGGGTTTTAGATCGTGATACCGCGCAAACTTATATTCCACAATTGCCGCATAGGTATTGCTGTCTTCAGTTGTTAAGTTGCGGCCTAATTCGTCACCTATATAGATGCTGTTGATTTGCGGACCACCATCCGCGACGGGCACCCCAAAGAGTTTGCCATCGACCAGAATCTTATTATCTTCGTCTTGGGTAGCATCCACTTGCTTTGAAACCACCAAGCGCGTTTCTAAATCCGCAATGCCGTCAATCTGCGCTAATTGATTTTCTAATTCCGCTTGGTCCAGATAGGTATTATCGGCTAGCTGAACATGGATGTCGTACATATTGAGCTTGTCATAACTCAAATCTACTGATGACAAGCGCCAGTCCTCTTGACCACCCATCCCCGTGTAAACGCCAGTTCCAAAGGCAATAACCAAGCTAATGGCCGCCACTTGAATCCAACGGGACCGTAAATCCCGCCATGACCAGCGTAACCACATTTTCCAATTCATCTTCATGTTTTTATCCCTCGTTTACCAACCAACCCTCAAAACCCTTACCATTGCAAATCGTCAATATTGGCTTTGCCACCTTGGGGTGGACCATCACTGACAATCTTGCCGCTACTTAATTCGATTACCCGGTCTGCAATCCGTGAGATTTCACGGTTGTGGGTTACCACCAGAACGGTTTTCCCATTCGCCGCTTGTCTTTGGAGCAGTTTAAGAATTTGCACGCCAGTATGAAAATCCAATTCACCCGTCGGCTCATCTGCCAGGATAATCGGATTTTGCGTGGCTAAGGCTCGCGCAATCGCGACCCGTTGTTGTTCACCGCCAGATAACTCATGCGGGAAATGGGTCATGCGTTCACCTAAACCCACTGCCTTGAGCATATCGCGTGCCACATCCTCACTCGCTGACAAACCACGCATATCTGCCGCAAATTGCACATTTTCGAGTGCCGTTAAAGCTGGAAACAGATTAAATGTCTGGAAAATCAGACTGATAGTTTCCCGCCGAAAAGTGAAATGCTGACGTTTTTTGGCATGGGTGATATCCTTACCACCAATGACGACGTGTCCACTACTCGGTGTATCGAGCGCGCTAATCATGTTGAGCATGGTTGTTTTACCGCTCCCCGATGGCCCTAACACCACGACGAACTCCCCGGCTTGTACCTCTAATGAAATGTCTTCAATGGCTGTTACGACAACCTCACCAAGGTCAAATTTTTTAGCAATATGATCGAGATGTATCATGTGTTTCTACCTTTTCTCTACCCAATCCACTTTATTAATTAGATTAACCTATTTTATTTTTTAGGTCAAACTAATTATGGTGCAAAAAATTAAAACACCAGCGCAAACTGGCGCTTTCTCAAAAAATATGTTGATGATTATGTTGATAGGTTGATAGGTGGAATCAATATATCAACCTATCAATATAAATTAGCTAGTTTTTCTCAAACCAAGCCAGATTAATTCTTCCATCGTCGACATGGTTTCAATATAACTATAATTTTCGATGCCTAGCATCTGATAGAGCCCCAAACCATCGCCGATACCCATCAAGATAAGTGCATAATGACGCGCATTAACAGCGTTAAACTCACCACTATCGACACCTACTTGGATAATCCCTTCAAAAATCCCAATTGCCAACTGCAACATCGCATTGAGCTTCTCGCTGACATCTTCATCAAATCGGGTCAACGAATAAAAATCGAGCGTAATTGAATTCAAGGCTTGTAAATCGGGATCAATGGCTATTTGATTCATCTCCTGCAAAGCCAATTTCAATTTACTTTCTTGCGAGTCCGCATTTTGCAAAATATGATCGACTTCTTCGGTCATAGCATCAAAATAGCTTTGCAGAATAGCCAGAAACAAATCTTTTTTGCTTTTGTAATAGCGATAGAGCGAGCCCTTGCTCAATTTAACGGCTTCCGCAATCTCATCCATCGTTGTGTTGGCATAACTATTGGTGGCAAAGCACTGCATAGCCGCCATTAGGATTTGTTGCTGGCGCTCGTCCTTTGATTCATGTTTAGTCATGATTCCTCAATCTGATTTGATAAATTGGCCAATTATCAAAAGTGACTGACTGGTCAGTCACTTTTAGAATATACCCGAATACATAACCTGTCAAGATTTTCAGCAAACGATTTAAGATTCTTTTATATTTTGCCCGTTTCCGTTTTATTGATGACATTTGAGACGAGGCGCTATTCATCATTGATCTCATAATTTTTTAATTAATATTCCAAAAATGTGATGCGTTGCACTCATATTGATGACATTGCTAACTTTTCAAGATTTGACTTAAAAGTTTTAATAAGAAAAGACAATCTGCCAATTTTTTATAAAAGGATATGCTAAATGGCAAAAGGAACCGTTTTTATTGATCAAGAAAGGTGCAAAGGTTGCAGTTTGTGCCCGACGGTCTGCCCACAAGATATTCTCGCAATGGATGAAGGCTTGAATGCCAAAGGTTATCATCCGGCCACCCTCATCAATGCTGAAGCATGTACAGGTTGCGCAATTTGTGCCGTAATCTGCCCCGATGCATGTATCACAGTATTACGCGAACCGAAAAAGCAACACGTTGCTCAAGTTGCGGTTTAGTTGAGGAGAGAATATTAAATGGCAAAAGAAATGCTTAAAGGGAATGTGGCGATTGCAGAAGCGGCAGTTCGCGCTGGAATGCACGCCTATTTTGGTTATCCCATAACCCCCCAAACAGAATTACTTGAACATCTATCTAGGCGCATGATTGAAGAAGATCGCGTTTTCTTGCAAGCGGAGAGCGAAGTAGCCGCCATTAATATGGTGTACGGCGCGGCGTGTGCAGGTCGACGAGTCATGACTTCATCTTCAAGTCCCGGCATCAGTTTGATGCAAGAAGGAATATCCTATATCGCGGGGTCTGAAGTTCCGGTTGTGATTGTGGATATCATGCGAGGTGGCCCCGGCTTAGGGAATATTTTACCGTCCCAAGCTGATTACTTCCAAGTCACCCGTTCGGCTGGACATGGCGATTATCACCCCATAGTACTCGCCCCTGCCTCTGTCCAAGAAGCCATTGATTTTACGACTTTAGCCTTTGATTTGGCCGACAAATATCGCCATATTGTTATTATCGCCGCCGACGGTCAAATTGGGCAAATGATGGAACCCGCTGAATTACCCGAAATGCAACCCATTCGTACTCAAGCACCTGATTGGGCTTTAACAGGTGCTAAAGATCGCGACCCCCACTACATCCTCTCCTTCAACTTGAACGGGGACGCGCAAGAATTGGTCAATATTGATATTCAAAGACGACTACGCGAAATTAAATTACGGGAACAGCGTTGGTTCGAATATAAAACTGAAGATGCTGAACTACTCGTTGTTGGTTTCGGTACCACTGGCCGGATTGCCTACACTGCTGTTGAAATGGCGCGTGAAATGGGCATGAAGGTGGGTTTGTTCCGTCCACAAACGCTCTGGCCCTTCCCCGAACAACGTCTATCCGAACTCACTGATAACATCCAATCTGCTTTGGTAGTGGAAATGAACGCTGGCCAAATGCTCGAAGATGTTCGCTTAACAGTGAATGGCCAAGTCCCGGTTGGGTTCTATGGCCGCATGGGTGGCGCGGTGCCAATGCCTGAAGAAATTTTCAAGGCAATTGAAGAAGAATATAGCCGACTGAAGATTCGGATTTAGGGGAGAGGTTAGCATGACATTTACAACAACAAATGGAAACAGCGTGAATTTGAATGTTGAAGCAATGGATTGTGTGTATGAACGCCCCATTTCTTTGGCAGAAAAAGTAACGCACTATTGTCCGGGCTGTACCCACGGCGTGGCTCATCGCCTCGTTGCGGAAGTTCTTGACGAACTGGGTATGCGTGAACGGGCCGTTATGGTGGCCCCGGTTGGGTGTTCAGTCTTTGCTTATGAATACTTCAATGTCGATGGTACCGTGGCCGCTCATGGTCGGGCTCCCGCGATGGCAACCGGTATTAAACGGGTTCAACCCGAAAAAATTGTCTTAACCTATCAAGGTGATGGTGATTTGGCCTCCATCGGTATGGCTGAAATTATGCATGCCGCTATCCGGGGCGAAAAATTCACCACCATTTTCATCAACAATGCCATTTATGGGATGACAGGTGGTCAAATGGCCCCCACATCCTTACCGAATCAAAAGACCACTTCATCGCCGTTTGGGCGTAACCCAGACATCGTTGGCTATCCAGTTCGAATGAGTGAATTGATTTCCCAACTTGACGGGACAGCTTATGTGGTGCGGCGTTCCTTACACGATGTGAAGAATATCCGTAAAGCCAAGAAAGCCATCACAACTGCTTTGAAAGTACAAGAAGCCGGCTTGGGCTTCAGTATGGTTGAATTGCTCTCGACGTGTCCAACCAACTGGGGCATGACACCGATTGAAGCGATGAATTGGGTCGAAAGCGACATGGTACCCTATTATCCAATCGGAGATTACAAAGTCATTGACGAAGTGAAGGGACTCTAGACTGATGCAAGAACAATTTGTTTTCGCTGGTTTTGGTGGCCAAGGGGTCATGTTTGTCGGCCAATTATTGGCTTACACGGCTATGGATGAAGGTTTAGAGGTTACGTGGATTCCATCTTATGGTCCGGAAATGCGCGGCGGAACCGCGCACTGTACCGTGACCATTAGCGACAAGCCAATTGGGTCACCGCTGAGTGAAAGCCCGAAAGTTTCTATAGCTTTCAATAATCCATCTTTCGATAAATATGAACCGAAGACTACCGAATTATTGGTCTACAATTCATCCCTAATCGACCGCACGTCAGATCGCACCGATTTGAATATTTTGCCCGTCCCTGCTTCTGAAATTGCCGATGATTTAGGCAATATGCGGATGATGAACATGGTCATGTTAGGCGCGCTCTTAACTGTGCGTCCAATCTTGACCCTCGAACAATTGGAACGCGGTGTGGCCAATCATATTCCAGCGCATCGGCGGAATTTACTTGATTTGAATTATGAAGCGTTACGGCTTGGGGAAACATATGTGGCCCCAACCTTACGTACAAGATAACGCTTGAAAAAGCACTCCAAAGTAACGAATGAGGGGCAGAAATTGCCTCTCATTTTTGTTTAGCACGATAAGATAAGTTAGGATGGGCATCCACTAATCGCCAGAAAAGCTTTATCTTCTCTCGATCAATATTTTGATAAAGATCATCAAAGGCATAAGTGCTACCAAATGCAAAATTAGAGCCATTGAAACCTAACTCTAATTGTACCTGACGTAAATTGGGTCTGAGTTGGTTATCTTTGAAAAAAAAGTTGTACATTTCGTCAAGCCATTCTGAAATAAATGTTTGCCACATCACGCCACCAATATTGCCGACTGAATTAACCCATGCTGGTAATTCATCTGCTTCTAAGTAATGAAGACAAAAGAACAAAAGACCATACAACGGATGTATATTAGGAATATAATCTTCAAAGTATCGGTCTGATAACCAAAAAAATGCCTTTTCTGTATCTACGCTGAACCAGATAAGATCGCCATTTACATCATCGCCCGACCACAGTTGCGGTTCCATCAAGACACGTCCTAAGGTGTTGAAAACATCCTCACGAAAACCGGGATATTCTTCATCAATCCCGCCCTGATGATCTACATAGGCCAATTCCCGCTGGATTGCTAAATCAATACCAGTTTTGTCATTAATCTTGCCTCGTGAATAGACATTGATGATGTAAGTGACAATATTTTCAGCAGGCGTGTTGTGAATAGAACCATGAAATTGCTCAAGTAATCGTGGAATTGTATAGGGCAACATATATAAAAACCAATCGACCCATTCTT
>JBNLCD010000126.1:0-11781 GCA_050303635.1 Anaerolineae bacterium | reverse complement strand
AAAATCAAAAAGAGGCATCTTAGCGTTTAAGATTGCCTCTTTTTTCTTGTTCTCACAATTTGTGATTTCTATATTTCAGGTGCTGGATTTGGCTTATAGCTATCCATGTGGCGCAGAGTGGGATAAAGAAGTGCCGCTAAAAGAACAAAGGCTGTCATCAATCCACCGGATGCGATAAATGTGGCGGTCATATCCACCTCAATCAATGCCCCGGTAACCCCCGTCGAAAGCGGAATAAGTCCGGCTGAGGCAAACATCAACAAACTCATCATGCGCCCCAATAAAACTTCAGGCGTACGTTCTTGAAGCCACGTGATAAACAAAATCACCACATAGCCATTCCCCAGCCCCAATAAAACAGTCAATAACGTCCCTACCAGAATCGATTCAACAAATCCAAAGAGCAAAATGCTCAACCCCAACGTACTCCAAATAAGCATGAGGACTGTGCCTAAAAATTCGGGCCGTGGTTTGGGTAAAACACCAGCAAGAATAATGCCACCTAAATAACCACCGCCAAAACCTGACATCATGATGCCAAATGCCGCCGCACCTTCAGTGAGACGCTCATCGGCAATCGCGGGCACTCCAACCATAAACGGCCCATTGATGAGCACATTAGAAACCGCAATGAGAATAAAATAGCCGCGCAATAGGGGGTCATTCCACACGAAAGACAATCCATCCCGAATGGCTTTGAGTACATTATCCTGCGTGGCTTCATCATCTGAACTATCGCTCAAACGAGGCATCCTAATCAGATAAAGTGACCATGCCGAAACCAAGAATGTCAAAGCATCTAAGGCAAACGCAACCCCAATTCCGGTGATATTTGCTTCATCATTCGTACTGAACAGCGCAATAATGCCACCCGCAATCACTGGCCCTAAGAAAACGCTGATTTGCGCAGTGCCTTGTACAAATGAATTTGCTAACTGCAAACCACCTTTGGGCGTAACTTGCGGCACAATCGCCATCTGCGCCGGAAAGAAAAACGCATCCCCAACCCCAAACGCGAGGGCTATCCCATACAGCATCCACAATTCGATGACATCCGTCAGAATAAGGACGGTGGTGATGGTCACTAAACTAAGTCTCACAATATTTGAAATGAGCATCACATTGCGCGGTGAAAAACGGTCTGACAGCGCCCCTCCAAACAACATGAAGATGGCACGTGGAATACCTTGCAAAGCAAAGACCGTACCCATTGCCAACGCACTCCCTGTCAATTGCAAGACAAGCCACGGCATTGCAATAATCGCAAATTGATCCCCCAGGATGGAAATCGTTTCACCGAGCCATAGTAAACGAAAATTTCGCTCACCAAGCAGAGTACCCAGCGTTATTTTAGGTACAGCGTCTGAGACAATCTCTTCAGCTTCAATATCCTCAATTCCATCCAATGTAGTATCGTGCAAAATTTCTGACTGTAATGCACTCATCAACGGTTTCTCCCTTGATAATTTAACTCCGTTAATTTTCCGAACACTGTTCAAAATACACAAAAAAGAATGTTCAAGTTGCCCAACAATAAAATCAACTTGAACAAAAACTCAGGCTAATTAACCTGTAAATCCCTCGATAAATGTTCGTAAAACAATCTGGTTCACTCGCGCAAAATCATAATCTACATACCGCAAATTGGAGATTTGGAGAATAGCCATGCCATGGACCATCGCCCAATAGCCATATACAAGCTCAAGTGTATTCAACCCGGCTGGCACATTGATATGCCCCTCATCAATTGCTTTTTGCACAATGCGCACAAGCCAGCCAAAGACCAACTCGTTTTGCACATCTTCGACACTAGTCATTTCCGCTGGGGTGGGATCAACACCGGATGCATAATCAAATTGCAAACGAAAATTAGCTGTGTATTTATGGGCATATGTCAGATATGCTTCGCCTAAACCGACCATGAAATCAACAAATGGCCCATCGGTTGGCACACTTTTCAATAACTCAAATAGAATCTCATTGCTCCGTGAACAGACGGCTTCAATAAGTTCATCTTTATTGCCGAAATACTCATATAAGCCAGCCGGACTATAATCAATCCGCCGCGCAACTTCGCGGATGGATAGATCATCGGGGCCACTTTCCCCAATAATATCGAGTGCCGCAGATAAAATAGCTTCTTTAGTCCGTTCATAGCGCCGTTCACGCGGCGTTTTTGTCATCGAATTGAACCTTGTTAGTTTTCCGAACACTGTTCAGATTATATGTGAGATTTAATGATATTGTCAAGCAAGCTCTAATTTCTTCCCCACTCAACCTTAAACTTTTGTTTCAACGCGGCATCAACCTTCATTCCTCTCCGAAAGCATGTAAAATGTGGAGAGTGCTTAATCATTTTTTAGGGGAAATAGGTCAATAAAATGAGCCATTTTATCGCTATCGAAGGGGTAATTGGTGTAGGTAAAACCACACTCGCCCGCTATTTGCAAAACGAATTAGATAGCTCACTTATTCTCGAACGATTTGACGAAAATCCATTTCTGTCTAATTTTTATGATGATCGCGATTTATATGCATTCCAAACCCAAGCCTTTTTCTTATTGAGTCGCTATCAGCAACTCAGCCATCTCCAATATTTGCCCCATCCCATCGTCAGCGATTATATGTTCGCTAAAGACTATATCTTTGCCAAGTTAAATGTCAAAGGCGATGAATTGGCAATTTACGAGGGCATTTTTCAAGCACTGAACGACAAAATCCCCACCCCTGATCTGGTCGTCTATCTGCGTTGTACGACTGATACTCTGATGAAACGCATCGCGCATCGCGACCGTCCCTACGAACGCGGTATGGATCGCAGTTATATTGAAAGCTTGCGCATGGCCTACGATGACTATTTTGATGAGTTCACTGATGCGCCCTTGCTCATTATCGATACGGATTCCCTCAATATTGTCGAAAACGAACAAGATCGCTTTCATCTGCTCGAGCGGATTCGCCGCAAGCTCAGCGAAAATCAGGCGAAGGCCAAGCAAGTTCCCAGTCCTGCACCTCAAATTGAACATCCTCCTGAAATTGATCCAACCGCCGCTGATTTGGAAAAATCAGACCGCCGTCTACCTGATTTCCAAGCCTTTCATCGCTATTTGGATGCTGAAAAAGGGTTCAATACTGACTTACTGTTAAATATGGTCAAATTACAGGAAGAAGTAGGCGAATTATCGCGCGCTGTAGCCAAGCACTGGAGCGGGTTACAACGTGGTGAAGCTGAGATTGCCCGCCACGCGCTCCAAGGTGAGTTATCAGATGTATTAGCCTATGTTCTAAAAATTGCCAATTACACGGGCATTGACCTTGAAGAAGCCTATATTACCAAGATGGCTGTCAATCGCCAACGGCACTGGAAATCCCCTGCGGGGAATTAATTGTGCTGTTACGTGATGCCGAGTATAATAAACTTTTGAGTTAACAGAAACCCAACCAAACTTTAGGATAGCTGTGCATGACCTTACCGAGCCAAGAAATTATATTAGATGTAGCCGGCGCGCCTGTACAACTGCATAAAACTCCACATGGTATGCTCCGTACCCTGTTACAGCCAGTTTCAAACAAAACGGGGTCCCAAATTGGGTTACGCTATGATGATGAACAATTAGTTTTTGCAGTTGCCAGTGGTAAACATGCCGATTTGCTTTGCCAAAATTATATTGATTGGCAATGGTCAAATCTTTCCCCTGAAATCAGCAATTCTCAAATTTTCGGTGACCAACTGTTTGAATATCTAAATGGTCCCGCCAAAGAAGTCGCCAGTGGCGATGACACCCACACCTTGATTGTCGGGGTTATTAGTCGCAAATTTGAACAAGGCAAACTTCTGCTCAGTTGGATTGGGACAAGTGGACTCCGCCTCTACAATGTGCAACGTGAAGTTCTCCCCTTAGATGTGGGATTATTCCCCGGCGAAGGCTGGTCTCCTAAATTTGGCATTTTCCCGGCTGAAGCCCGTCCTCATGTCCACGATACGCGCTTAAATACTATTGATCGCTTAATTGTTTATGCACCTGCTTTAATTCAATTAGTTGATGAATTACCGTTCTTGGGTCGAGTCGCTCTGCAACGCGTTGCTGAAGCCCAATCTGACAAGAAAAATGTTTACTTCTTCGATTTAAGTCCAACACAGGTTATGCCGCGTCCCACGGGCACCGCTCTAAATTATCGCTGGGAATCGCCGACCAAGGTCAATTTGTCGTGGACTGGCAACGAAGACGCCACGGGTTTTATTATCGAAGAAGCCCCCACGCCATCTTTTATCGATACAACAACATTGGCTGAATTAACAGACCACCGTCAACGGGTTTATACGGTTATTCCGCCATCTGATCGGGATGTGTACTACCGTGTGGTCCCGATGAATAAGAATGTTCGAGGTGAACCCAGTACACCTGTCATCGTGACGCCAGTTCCCATTGTTCCACCTCAAATTGAGGAAATTACCTGGAATCCCGAAGGCATTATTCGGGTTCAGTGGTCAGATGTACCCCAAGCCGATACCTATGAACTCGAATTTTCACCTAGTCAAGATTTTGACAGCGCCCAAACCGCGATTGTCTATCGGGGTGCTTCCACCTATTGCGAGATTGATAACGAAGAACAACCCGCCGGTTGGTATTTCCGCGTCCGCAGTCGCAATAATCATTTTATGCCAGAATTGCCATCGATTTGGAGCGGTGTTAAACGGGCTCCACATCGTCTGACGACCCCCACCTTTATGACGGTTTCGCCCGATGTTGTTAGTTGGACTCCGATTGATGGTTCCTATGCCTATCAAGTTCGCCGCCAAACAGCCGCACTCGACGAAATTATCGCTATTGTGCATGAACCCAAATTTACGCCGAACGATGAGTTAACCGCCGTGTATGAAGTTCGGGCGATTCGTCGTGAAGGAGATGAGAACACCGCCAGTAATTGGAGTAGTGCCATTACTTTAGGTGGTTATATTCTCGATGATGAGGATACGGAATCCAACATACGCATTGGCAGTGATACGCTTCCGATTCGGCCCCAACAACGCCGTCAAACTTTGACCATGAAAGCGATGAATGCCAGCCCAATGCGTCAAGCCGTGTGGCTCATTGGCCTAACGTTACTAACTTTACTGGTTGGTTTAGCGATTGGGTTACTGACTGCACCCCAACTCGGCATTGGAAGCAATCCAACGCAAACACCGTTGGCGGATCTAGATGTGCAAGCTACGCTTACCCAAAATATGCTCAATGAAGAAAATGCGATTGCGCGCGCCACACTTTCTAGTGATCTAGGCCGCGTCAATATTGCCGCCACCGAAAACACCAATCAAATCAATAATTTACAAACGCGCAATGCAAATTTGCGTGTGGTGAATGGTGACTTAACAGACAACGAAGGCACGCTCGAATCGAATATTGCGACCCTTGATGCGCGAGCCACCGCGTATTCCGAAGAAGTCGCGACGTTAAATGCCGACCAATCGGCACTCATCGATTCGCAAAATAGTACCCTCGAAGCGCAAAACCTCCAAGGCACCGCATCGGCTGAAAATCAGGCCACGCTTGAAGCGGATATCAATAATCTTGAGGTGACAATTGATGCGCTGGAAAATCCAACACCGACGTTGACCCCAACACCCACCATGGCACCCTTCTTTGGCAAACAAATTCATGAGACCCAGCATCTCATAATTAACAAGCTGGCGTGGTAACCTGTCGGATTGAAAATGGAATATACCCCTGAGACAGCCTTAGATTTCGCGCAACGAGATCAGCTCGTCTATTGGATTGAGCACTTTCTGACAACAACAGGCAACAATACCGCTCTTTGGGAGGGCTTATGTCGCGCTCCACGGTGGTGGTATCGTCCCCATAAAGTGCCGCTTTCCCAATTAACTCGCGTTGCGGGACCCGAACCCCATATGGAATATGTCCAAGATCCGGCAGGATTCGAAAAACGTATTCACTCGATGGCAGAGAGTCTAGCGGCTGGCTGGCAACCATCTCCGCTCATCGTTGAATATCGCGGCTTAGACAATTTATCTTTGCGTGATGGTAATCATCGTTACGTGGCTTTGGAACAAGCGGGTTACAAAGAGTATTGGATTATTATTTGGTTTAATAGCGAAGCGGATTATCAAACCTATACGACTCACTTCAATCTCAAATAGCACTTACATAACCAATCTATCTAGGAACAAAAAACGGCACCCTCAAATTAAGAATGCCGTTCCGTTTTATATCTTCACTAGAGCGTTGTTGATTAGTGTTGGGTAGAGCCACGTTCCAAACCAGCCAAGAGACTGCGTAAGTTGTCGTAATCTTCAAGAATACGGCCGGCTCCACGTGCTACACATGTCATGGCATCTTCCGCTAGCCAAACGCGGACATTCATTTCGTCCGCAACACGTTCCGTCAAGCCCTTAAGCTGACTACCGCCACCCGCCATACAAATACCGGATTCCATCAGGTCGGCAATGAGTTCAGGCGGCGTTTCATCCAACGCATCCCGAATGGTATCAACCAGAATCCCGACTGAACCCGCCAAGGCTTCACGCATTTCAATTGAAGAAACTTCACGTGCTTCCGGCAAGCCTGAAATCAAGTTACGCCCGCGCACAATCATTGTGCGTTCTTCAAGGAGTGGATAGGCTGAGCCAATTTCAATCTTGATACGTTCGGCGGTGCGTTCCCCAATCAACAAATTGTATTTTGAACGCATATATTGCACGACATCTTCATCCATCTCATCACCAGCCACCCGAATACTGCGGCTAATAACAATCCCGCCCAGCGAGAAAACAGCAACCTCAGTCGTACCACCACCAATATCGACAATCATACTGCCGCGCGTTTCTTGAATAGGTAACCCGGCCCCAATGGCGGCGGCCACTGGTTCTTCAATCAAGAAAGCTTCGCGGGCACCTGCACTCATCGTCGCATCATAAACAGCCCGTTTTTCAACTTCTGTCACACCCGAAGGGATACCAACTACCACACGCGGACGCGGAATAGGTACCCATGTTTGCTCATGGGCCTTTTCGATAAAATAATTGAGCATCGCTTCGGTAATTTCAAATTCACTAATAACACCATCGCGCAAAGGTCGCACCACCGTAATTTTACTGGGCACTTTACCCGCCATTTCTTTGGCTTCTTGACCAACGGAAATGGGGCGACGGGTTTTCTTTTCAATTGCTACATAGGATGGTTCATTAATCACGATACCACGCCCACGCACACTTACGAGTGTGTTGGCGGTACCAAGATCGATACCAATATCGAGTGAAAATAAACCAAGTAGCCAATCAAGGGGGCTAACCACGTGTCCGACCTCCAATCAGGTTGCAATGGCGTATCCTACCACAAATTTGCCGATTTGCGGCAAGATAATTCCGAATGGTAGGGGGAACCCACGTTATTTTACTGCGCAATGGCCGTTTGTCCAACCTAGATTTATAAAAAGTGGATGTTCACTGACCAAGCGCATCTTGACAGGAAACTTAAGGTTATGCATTTCTTTACGATTTTCTTGTTAAAAATTCTGGGTTTCATGCTAGAATGACACATAATTGCATGTTCTATCATAGATGAATGAATTCAATATTAATTCTTCACTACCTAAAATATATTTAAATATATAGACTGGTGTTGAAATCGGGCAGTGCAATACAGTCAGTTACTCATCAACTTTTTGTTAGGTAAATGTTTTCCCACTGTCCAAATATATGCTAATTTATATGGAAATCCGCAGATGGCCGGATAAGGTGATATTATGGACAAGAGTACGATTCTAGTGGTTGAAAATGAAGAAGTGATGCTTCATGGTATTCGTGAAGTCTTGGAACGCGAAAACTATGAAGTGATGACGGCCCTAAATGGTTACGAAGGTCTTGAGGTTCTCAAAGAAGCTGGGATTGAACCTGATCTGATTCTGTCCGATATTATGATGCCCGGCATGGACGGTTATGAATTTATTGAAGCAGTTCGCGAACAACTCAACTGGGTAGATGTGCCCTTCATTTTCCTCACAGCCAAGACGGAACGCAAGGACCATAACAAAGCGCGGGCTCTTGGCGCAGACGATTACCTGCATAAGCCGTTTCAAATTGATGAACTGATTTTAGCTGTTTCGTCCAAAATTAAATTGCAAGAACGACGCAAAACGGAACGTGAAAAAGAAGTTCAAACACTCAAAAATAATATTATGACCATTTTCCATCATGAATTACGCACACCGTTGACCTATGTAATTGGCTACAGCGACTTGCTCCAAACCAATCCGGATGAGGTCGACCCCAATCAACTTCGTTATTTAATGGGCAAGATTGATAAAGGTGCGCAACGTCTCCGCAATTTGATTGAAAATTTCATTATGCTCGTTGAATTACAGACCCAAAATGCCGCCCAAAACTTTAAGCTCAATTTCAAAGTTCGTGACTATGAACAACTTTTCCACACCGTATTGCGGGATTATGAAGAAATTACACAGAGTGAAAATCTGCTGTTCACCATTGATATTGAGTCGAATGTACCGCCGGTGCTCAGCAATGGCGATTATTTAACAAAAGTTATCGATGTATTGCTCGATAATGCCGTGAAATTCAGTGAACCGGGTGATACGATTCAATTCAAGGTCAGTCGCATGGTGAAGGCCAATCAAGAGACCTACGTGAGTTTTCAAGTCATTGATGAAGGTATTGGGATTGCGCCCGACGTGCACGATCAAATCTTTGAGCCATTTTTCCAAGCGATCCGTTCTCAAAATGAGCATCCCGGCACCGGAAGTGGTTTGGCCATTGCCAAAGGCCTTGTCGATTTACATAACGGCACCATTCATGTTGAAAGCAAGCTAAATGAAGGTAGTGTCTTTACCGTGCTAATTCCAGCCTATCAGGAACAATTAACGTAGGCATGAAAATTCGCTTGAATACACGCAAACTAGAAATGGCAGGCTTATCTGCCATTTTATTTTTTATGATCTTAATCTTACCCCTCACTGCCAATCACGATCCCCGTCACGCTTATTCGGGCATCGAATTGGCATCACCATCGTCTGAATTTTGGCTGGGTACCGACCATTTAGGCCGGGATTTGTGGAGCCGCTTAGTCATTGGCGGTCAACGCACCTTGCTAAGTACATTTTTAGCAACCGGCATTGCCATTAGCGGTGGATTGTTACTCGCAAGCCTAACGCAATTAGGGTGGGCTTTGAATCGTTGGCTAGCCCTCATTTTCTTGGATGCACTCTTAGCTTTTCCAATTTTACTGATTGCGCTCTTGATTCGAACGCTTCTATCAGGGAGTTTGCTGGCACTGGCGGTGGCAATTGGCCTAGCGGGGATTGCCGTTTATGCCAATATCGCACGGAGTGCCTTGCGCACAGCCCTAGTCCTTCCGCATATTGAGGGTGCTTATAGCATTGGCGCGTCACCTCTGCGGATTCTACGGGTGCATGTTTTACCCAATGCATTACCCACGCTGATCTCTTTTGGCATGGTGTTGTTTGGGTGGATGTTACTCTACCAATCCGCGCTATCATTTTTAGGTTTGGGTGGCGATCCATCCACCCCGGATTGGGGCACAATGTTAAATCAGGGACGGGCTTATTTAGATACCAATCCCCTGTTGATGATTTGTCCGGGGGGCATGATTGCTTTGTGTATTGCAGTCGTCAATCAACTCAGTAAATATTGGCTAACCCCATAATTTAAGCTAACGAATGCCCCTGTAACGCCGCGAAAAGTTCACGCTCTAAATCAATCATTTCTGGCGAAAAACGGGCTAGAGTCGTTTGCCGTGGTCGCGCAAAGGGTATATTCACTTCTTTCATCACCGTACCGGGCCGCTGACTCAACACGACTACTTTATCGCTGAGATAAATTGCTTCTTCAACATCATGTGTAACAAAAATGATGGTGTAATCAAAATGTTGCCAGATTTCCAATAACCATTCATGGAGTTCGCGCCGCGTTTGCGCATCCAAAGCCCCGAACGGTTCATCCAATAAGACAATATCTTGCCCAATCAAGAATGTGCGCAAGAATGCCGCTCGTTGTTTCATCCCGCCCGATAATTGACTTGGATATGAGTTAGCAAATCCTTCTAAGCCAAAGAGTGGCATCAATTCAAGGGCGCGTTGGCGTGCTTGATGGCGACCTGTACCGCGAATTTCAGGACCAATAACAACATTGTCTAAAATCGTGCGCCACGGCAATAGCGCATGCTCCTGCGGCATATACGCAACTTTACCCAGTCGGCGCGTTGCAACTTGACCATCAATTGCAATTGTACCCTCATCCGGTTGTTGCAAACCTGTAATACACTGCAACAAGGTACTCTTCCCGCACCCACTCGGCCCGATAATGGTCACAAATTGACCAGCTTCTACCGTCAAGTTTAGATTCTCTAAGGCTTGCAGTTTGCGACCTGTCTCCCGATAGGTCTGGGAAATATTGGTCAATTGCAGTTTGGGTGTCGTTTTCAACATAGATTCTTATTATTCTTCGATTGGTTGAATATATAAGCTTAAATAAGCGCAGGTTGTAATGGCATCGTCAGGCACAACTTCCATAGAGTCACCGGCTAACAAGTCCGAGGCGTTTGTTCGCATGACTGGCTCGCCAATTACGGTTGCATTCTGACAATAACCGCTATATTCTTCATCATATTCATTGACAGTCATCACAAAGGGTTGTTCTTCGCCCAATTCATCAATATGACTATAAATCAAAGGTAGCTCAGCCGGTAATTCAAGCGTTTCGGGCACAGGGGCATAATAGATGTTGTAGGCCGCATCATCATAGAAAGCGACTTGGAGATATTCAAGTCGAAGGGCCGGACAATTCACCACATTAGCGGATGCTGTCATCGGAAATTCAGCATCAAACAAAGCCTGCACATTCCGAAATTCATTAGGTTCAACAGTGTTGGGTACTGTTACAAAAACAACCTGCCAAAAATCCGAATAGCCTTCATCATCATGCATCACATCGACCAATGCCGGATGATTGATCCGCACGGGATTCCCATCGGGATCAAAGCCTTCAATCAGGATGTAAATAGGGGCAGATTTCTCTGTCATTTCCCCGAAATCATAAGCGGATAATTCTTCATCATCAAACCAGACACTCATGGGTTGGTGGTCACGCGCCTGCAATTGGGAATGAAGACGTACGACTGGAATATTGCGATTGATGCCCGTCGCATTTTGTGGCCAATCCTCCGCCAATAAATCTGCGGCATTGGTAATGCTGTTGGCTTCATAATCTTCTGGTACCGACACCTCAACTATTTCGCGTAAATCACTATAGCCTTCATCACCAATATTCGCGGACAAAATATCGTATTGCCCCTCAATCGGCTCACCATCCACATCCACAAGACGATATTGCACACCAACGCCGACAGCGGCACCATCATCAACCACCGGTGACCCATTATTAAAGGTATAGTAATAGACTTGCCGATCTTGATAAAAAGCTTCCACGAGACGATAGGTAACAATCGCTTGCATATTGGCTTGGCTGGTTGGCACTTGCGATGATCCGGGCATCAAACTAACCACTAAACTCAGAATAAGAAGCAACATAAGACGCGAACGTGTCATCATGACGAATTCCTTAATTATTTCCTGACCCATGCTGTTTATTATAACCAATATGATTCTAGACATGACAAAAACGAGCTCATGCTCATGAGAATCTTAGAGTTAGGTGTGGTTTGAGATGGGATTAGTCAAAACGGGGCAACGTGAAGTAGAAAGTCGTTCCTTGATCCTTACCGGGTGATGTCA
>JBNLCD010000125.1:0-11820 GCA_050303635.1 Anaerolineae bacterium | reverse complement strand
CCATGATATCATCGATGTGGTGATTGCCAATAATCACTATCCGCGTAGAAATGCTGGCGTCAATACGATTTACGTTGGACCCATTCCAGACGATGATCCTATTTTGAGCAATTATCACATTAAGTATGTTGATTTGACGGACAACGAACGTCCGTGGCGGCATAGTGCTGATAAATTGCGCAAGGCATTGCTGGGACTAAATGGACAAATATCACCCTTGAATGTGGACGAAATGCCCAAAGATAAAAATGAGGATGATGCGTTACAATCGTCGCTAGCTAATTTAGAAAAGACCTCTCTACGGTAATACACTGGAATGCCCTAGAGAGACAATAACCAATTAATCCTAAGGGAGTAGTAACACAATGGCAATTAAAGTAGGTATTAACGGTTTTGGTCGCATTGGCCGCCAGGTTGTAAAAGCAATCAAAGCAAACTACGGTGCTGAAATTGATATCGTAGCGTTTAATGACCTTGGCGACTTGCAAACAATGGCGCACCTTTTCCGTTTTGACTCTAACTACGGCAAATACAACGGAACAGTTGAAGTCACGGACAGTAGCTTGATTATCGATGGCGATGAACTCAAGGCCTTCTCTGAACGCAACCCGGCTGATATTCCGTGGGGCGATGTAGGTGTTGACATCGTGGTTGAAAGTACTGGTTTGTTCACCGATGGTACCAAAGCCGCTCTACACCTTGATGGTGGCGCGAAGAAAGTTATCATTTCAGCTCCGGCTAAAGGTGGCGTTGATGCAACCTTTGTCATCGGTGTAAATCATCAAGATTATGATCCCGCCAAGCACCATGTCGTATCCAATGCTTCCTGCACCACCAACTGCTTGGCTCCAGCCGCCCGCGTTTTGCATGAAGCTTTTGGTATTGAAAGTGCGGTCATCACGACTATTCACTCTTATACCAATGATCAACGCATTTTGGATGCGCCTCATAAGGACTTGCGCCGTGCGCGGTCGGCCGCGGCCAATATCATTCCGACGACCACTACGGGTGCCGCTAAAGCTGTGGCTCTTGTTTTGCCTGATCTCAAGGGTAAATTCGATGGGATGGCAGTTCGTGTTCCGACCCCAACTGGTTCATTAGTTGACTTCGTTGGTAGAATGTCCCGCGATGTAACGACTGAAGAACTGCACGCCGCATTTGAAGCCGCCGTTAAAGACGATAGTTACATGGGCGTTTTGGGCTTTGAACACACTCCATTGGTATCGAGCGATATTGTAGCCGATCCACGTAGTAGTATTGTTGATGCCCAATTCACCACTACTTTTGACGGGAACATGGTCAAACTCTTGACCTGGTACGACAATGAATGGGGTTACTCATCCCGTACCGCTGATTTGGTTCACTTGATGGGTAGCAAGCTCTAATCTAATTAGACATACCGCATAAAACATACTAACCCTCACCTCTACCCTTCTTGATGAAGTGGTTATGGGGGTGGGGGTTTCTTAATAAGTTAAAAGCTAGGTAAATTGAAGAGATGAACAAAAAAACAATTCGTGATGTTGATTTGAAAGGACAGCGCGTCCTCATTCGGGTGGACTACAATGTGCCGCTCGATGGCACAACGGTTACAGATGATACACGTATTCGCGCTTCTATCCCAACGCTAAAACATATTCTGGCTCAGGAGCCCCAAGCCGTCATACTCATGTCTCACCTTGGACGGCCTAAAGGTGAGGTGAAACCTGAATTTTCCCTCAAGCCTGCTGTGCCAGTTTTAGCTGAGCTATTGGGTGAAGATGTTGTTTTTGCCGATGATTGCATTGGCGAAACAGCGCAAAATGCGTTGAACGTTTTACCGGCTGGCGGTGTGCTTCTGCTGGAAAATACCCGCTTCCATGCTGGCGAAACCAAGAACGATCCTGAGATGGCCGCGCAATTAGCCCAATTGGGTGATATTTTCGTCAACGATGCTTTCGGGACTGCCCATCGTGCCCATGCCAGTAATGTCGGTGTCTCAGAACATCTAACGGCGGTTGCTGGCTTTTTAATGGAAAAAGAGATTGACTACCTTGTTAATGCTGTCGAAAGCCCTGAAAAGCCCTTTGTGGCGATATTGGGTGGCGCGAAGGTTTCTGGTAAGATCGAAGTTATCAATGCTTTGCTCGATAAAGTCGATAAATTGCTTATTGGTGGCGGTATGGCCAATACTTTCTTTAAAGCACGCGGTCAAAATGTCGGCGATTCCCTTGTCGAAGATGATGCGCTTGAACTCGCTAAAAGTTTGATGGCGCAAGGGGGCGATAAGATTGTTTTGCCACGCGAAGTTGTTATTGCCGATGATTTTTCCAATGACGCTCAAGCCATGAGTGTACCGTCTACTGAAGATGTGCCCGTCGGCTGGCGTATTCTAGATGTGGGTATGGGTGCAGTCCGGGCCTTTGCTAAAGATTTGGAAGATGCCAAGACCGTCGTTTGGAATGGTCCGATGGGCGTTTTTGAAATGTCTAAATTTGCGACGGGCACCATTGAACTTGCGCGTATGCTGGCAAATATTTCTGAAAAAGGTGCGACCACAATTGTCGGTGGTGGCGATTCTGTCGCGGCTGTTCATCAAGCTGAAGTCGCGGACAAAATGTCACACGTCAGTACGGGGGGTGGCGCTAGCCTTGAATTACTCGAAGGTAAAGCTCTGCCGGGTGTAGTTGCTCTCGCAGATAAATAGTCGTTTTTGCGCGAAATGATTGAAGAGCGGGGAGGAATCTTCGCTCTTTATATTTTTACACATTTCAGGGAACTATCCCTAAATTAGTTGCTCAATTCAAGTATTCTTCCTATAATTTTTTCACCTAGGGCTTTCGCCGTTATTCCCTAGCCATTTGCTCGCTGTTCCTGACAAAGTAGTGATGACTAAGGATATACCACTTATGTTTGAAAGAATTGCTATTCAGCTTATCGATACCAAATTAGAAGTTCTCATTATTGCAACGCTTTTTATTACGCTTCCTGCCAATATTGTCTTGAGCATTACCGCCGCCGCGTATCTAGTCCAAATTACCGATCATAGCTTTTTATCCACAATGATTTTGATGCTGATTCCCACCGTTGTAATGCCAATTCTGGCGGGGCTTATTTTGGTTTACCCAATTGAACTTAAGATTATTCGTTCACGACCTAACACGTCCCTAAAATGGGCGATTATACGCGTGCTATGGATGATTGTCGCGAGTATTCCGATTGGGGTACTAATTTTTCTATCGACACGGTTAATCGCTGATGACTATGTACCCATTATTCCCCGTATTCGCGAAATCTATATCGTTAGTGCCATCATTGAAGCCTTGATGATTGGCATTGTCACCACCTTTTTTGAACGCGTATTTGCAGAATTGGTCAAACGGGAGAA
This sequence comes from Anaerolineae bacterium, assembly GCA_050303635.1. Taxonomy (GTDB): domain Bacteria; phylum Chloroflexota; class Anaerolineae; order Aggregatilineales; family J027; genus JAKEEQ01. The sequence goes on along the minus strand of JBNLCD010000125.1, from coordinate 8,453 downwards.
AAATCTTAAGCAACAAATTGAAGAATTACGCATTGAAATTGATCAAGGTAAGAAGAAACAGGATGTGACTGAAATTACCGAGTCCGAACTATTTCAAGATTTACAAACACGGGCCCGGAATATGCGCCGACAGTATGTTAAATAGTACCATGTAAATAAAAAACGCTGACGTTCCATCAGCGTTTTTGTTTTTTGATAAGTCAAAGTTTATGATTTTAAGAAAGAGCGTAAAGTTTCAATGAAAAATTCCGGTGTATCCAACATCGGGAAGTGACCCGCATCTTGAATAAATTCAATTTGAGCATGGGGCACACCTGAACCCAAAACTTGATGTTGGTTGGGATTAACAATAATATCCCGCTTGCCATACATTCCCAAAACAGGCATGGTCAATTTATCAAGTTGGGGTGTGAGATCTGTATCACGCAACGTACCGATACTTTGGAAAAACGATTCCATTGATACTTGTGAAATATCACGGGCCATCATCTTAGACATCTTCGCGCCATCTTTAGCCATAAAACGGCTATAAATCCGCAAAAAAAGTTTGAGGAGGGGAGGCGAGCGCCAAACAATAAACGCAAAGGCAGGAATACCTGATAATTTTAAGAGTAGATTGAGAGAATTACCATCAATCGGGGAACCGATACAGCACGCTTTAACCACTTTATCAGGATAGCGAATCGCTGTACTTAGTGTGACGGTCCCGCCCATACTGTGACCAATCAGAGCCGCTTTGGGAATACCCAGTTTATCCATAAACTGATTGACCATTTCCACAAAGCTACTTACTTTAAAGGTAGCAACTTCTGTATTATCACCCAACCCCCGACTTTCACCAAATCCCCAAAAGTCAATGGAATAGGTTTTATATTCTTTACCAAGTGCTTCAATGGTTGGTCGCCAAAGTGCCCATGACCCTAACCACCCGTGCAAAAAGAGCACAGGTCGGCCACGTCCGAATGTTTCGTAATGGATAATCCCCGGATTGGGTGGTTCAGTTACTAGAAGTGGCAAAATGCTCCGCCTTCGTTTGTCCAACTAAATACAAGAAGGCATATCACGTGATATGCCATGCCTAAAATCGGGAGCCGACCAGCTCGTTGTTAAGCGTCCATTTCCTCAAGAATTGAATAAAGAAGTTCCAACAAAACTTCTTTAACGGTTTCTTTGTCATGGGCAACACAGGGCAACAGCTTAACATTGTCATCCTCGATGCGGAGCGCGATGCGCAAGTCATCCGGATTCCAAGCATCTTTATGATCTTGTTTGTTGGCGGCAACAACATAAGGTGTTGGTGCATAAGCGCGGAATGTATCCAAGATACTCCGTGCCTCTTTAAAGGTTTCCGGTTTACTACTATCAACCATCACTACGAAACCTAGCATACCTTCTGCTAGAATTTCCCACATGAAATCAAAGCGCCGTTGGCCCGGTGTCCCGAACAGATAAAGTACCAGATCATCGTCAACGGTAATCCGACCAAAGTCCATCGCAACCGTGGTACTTTCTTTTTCTGCAAATTCAGCTGAATCGGTACGAATGCCTTCGCTCGTATCAACCACTTCAATTTCGCTGATGGCTTTGATAAACTCAGTTTTACCAGCACTAAATGGCCCGGTAATCACCATTTTTACAGTTTGCGTTTGCATGGGACCACCAAATCCCCTCTATATACTAAGCCAGTGGTTTTGACCCCACTCGGCGCGAAAATAAACAAAATAAAGCATGATGTCCTACGATTATATTTCTCGAATACGGGCGATGAGTTTGTTCACAACTGCGCGACTGGGTGTTTCCGGATTGATAGCCCGTAAACGTCCTGTCTTACGCTTTTGTTTCTCGGATACTTGTTGTTTCACAACATGGACCAAGCCGGCCTGCATCAGCGAGTAAATAATTTGGCGGATTTCGGTGTCTGATAAATTACAGGCTTTGGCAATCTGCCGCATTGAATTCTTGGGGTTAATGAACCCAATCACTCGCCATTCTTTGGTATTGAGTTGGACGTCTTGCAATTTCTCACCCGGCGCATCGGTAAATTTGAGTGCCAAGTCAAGATTGGGCAATTCTTCCTCAAGCTTCAAACGTTTCTTCTGACGCTTGATACCTTCAATGATAACATTTTTGAGATCAATTGAAACCAAGATTTTATCACGGGGTGGAGCTTCATTTTCCGTAAATTCAAACGGTTCGTTTTTCCAATTCATCAAATCGAAAACGATATTGACCATGTGACGTTGCAGACTTTTAACAATATCTGTTTTGCTCACATAGTTGGCATTGATAAGACGAAGCGCAAGCCCTTTTTCATCAAGCTGAGCGGCACGTTGTTTAATTGCGGCGGCTTGCTTATCGCTCAATTTACCCGAACGATGAAGCACACTTGATAAATGCCCGTCCATAGTCGACAGATTGGCGTAAACTAATTTGCCTTCACGAAAGACCAATGAAGCTAGTTCTTGGCCAGCGGCCAACTTATCAATCCGCGTTTCACCGTCCCCAAGCGTCAATTTCTCACCAGTCGGCACACCTTCAAATATGTGTAAAACACCTGTGCGCTTGGAGAGATTGATTAAGTGCAGGAGCTGGGTGGTTGAAAAAACCTCAAGAGTACCTTTGAGTGCCATAGAACTAATTATGCTCCTCTGCCGCCATCTAGGCTCAAAATATACAAATTATCCATCAGATGTTGAAAAGTAGGTTGATTACACTATTTTTAGATGTTTCCCAAAAATATTGTCCGCCAATCAACCAAAATCAAGCATTTAAGTTTGCTTCTGCTCTATTTTTAGCACATTTGCAATTTTTTGTCTACAAGTTATGTATGCTGAATAAAGCCTTAATGGAGAGGCACACAGACTTATGCCCGTAAAGACCATAACCTTTTGTTTTATGATACAATGAAGCCAATCACCAAAACCTTACTTCCAATCATTTGACTGATACTAAATTGTAACACCTCTTACATGAGGTGAGGATTTTCCTGTAATGAAATATCAAGACTACTATAAAATTCTCGGTGTGGAGCGAAGTGCGAGCGATAAAGAAATCAAAAAAGCCTATCGTGATCTGGCCCGCCGCTATCACCCTGATCTTAACCCCGGCGACGACAAAGCCGCCAATAAATTTAAAGAAATCAACGAAGCCTACGAGGTTTTGAGTGACCCTGATAAACGTAGTCGTTATGACACTTTAGGGTCAAATTGGCAACAATCGGGCGGTGGTTTCGATTGGGCAAGTTGGGCCCAAAGTACGGGCAATACGAATAATCGTCGTTCACGCAATACCCGTTTTGATTATGATACAGACCCCGGCGGGATGTTTTCTGAATTTTTCACCTCTATTTTTGGTGAACAAGGACGCGGAACCTCGGCGCAAACATCCTCATCGAAACGTCCTATTCGGGGACAAGACACCGAACTAGAAGTTTCCATTAGTCTTGAAGAAGCCTATCACGGGACGACCCGTCAAATAACGCGTGGCTCCAGTCAATTCACAGCGCATATCCCCAAAGGGGCCAAAACCGGCACCAAAGTCCGTTTTGCTAATCAAGGCGAACGCGGCTTTGCTGGCGGCAATCGCGGCGATTTATATCTCGTGATTGTCGTTGAAGATCATCTGATTTATGAACGTAAAGGTGATGATCTTTATCAGGATTTGAAAGTCCCTCTATTTAGTGCGGTGTTGGGTGGCGAAGTTGAATTGACGACCTTAGCGGGTGAAATTCGCCTCCGTATTCCCGACGGTACGCAATCGGGTCAGTTGATTCGGCTGACCGGAAAAGGTATGCCCGATATTCGTAAGAAGGATAATTTTGGCGATTTATTTGTGCGTATCCTCATTCAAATCCCCACTAATTTAAGTGGCACAGAATTAGAATTGTTTGAGCGTTTACGAGATTTACGTCCAGATTAATCTTAAACCAATGTTTGAGGCGTATGATTAATTTCATACTTGAATAGGAACGGTAAATCTCTTTCACAAAATGGAGTTAAGTATGGTTCGTAAACAACATGTTTTCATACTCATAACGGTTGTAATCTTATTGAGTTTAAGCTTGGTGGGTTGTGGTTTACAGCCTGAATCAAATTCGGCGTCAGATACCAATGATCAAACAAGCAGTCGGACAAATTCCTCCAATAATAGCGATAATAGTGGGATTGTCCTTGCCAGCTATCCAGTTAGTGAGCTCCAACAGCCCGCCCAAGTTGGCCCCACGCCGACACCGGTTTCCAGCGATGTCTTAACCAATGCCTATTCCATTGACGAGCTTTTTATCAATATTTATGAACGGGTCAATCCATCGGTGGTAAATATCGATATCGTGTTTGACAGTTCATTTAGTGATAGCTTTAGCGGCAGTGGGTCAGGCTTTGTTTACGATGACGAGGGTCATATTGTCACCAATGCGCATGTTATTCAAGGTGCGCGTGAAATCGTTGTCACTTTTTCCAGTGGTTATGTCACCAGCGCCAATATTGTCGGGGTGGATGCTTTTAGCGATTTAGCAGTCATTAAAGTGGACGTAGATCCTGATATCTTAGTTCCCGTTACAATGGGCAATAGCCGCGACGTAAAAGTTGGGCAACATGTGGTCGTAATCGGCAATCCATTTGGCTTAACCAGTAGCATGACTGTTGGGAATGTGAGTGCCACCGGGCGCGCATTACCCTCCGAACAACTTTTAAGCGAAGATTCTAACGCCAGTGGTATTTTCAATAATCCCGCTATTCTTCAAGTGGATGCGACGATTAATCCCGGTAACTCCGGTGGCCCTGTCCTGAATATTGATGGTGAACTGATTGGTGTCGCCGAAGCCATTCGAACTGAAACAGGTTTCTTTCAAGGTGTGGCTTTTGCTATTCCATCAAATACAGTTCAGCGTATTGTCCCGCAATTGATTGATAAGGGCATCGTGTCCTATCCATATTTGGGTATCAGTTCACCGGCAACAGACGATGGCATTACCGTAGCGGCCTTAGCTGAACCCTATAATCTTCCGGTAAGTTCAGGGGTACTCGTCGCTGAAGTACTCTCTGATTCACCGGCTGAAGAAGCAGGTTTACGCGGCGGCGATACTGAAGAAGTGATTCGTGGTCGTCGCGTCATTCTCGGTGGGGATATTATCGTGGCCATCAATGGCGAATTTGTTAACGATCTCGACGAATTACTCGCCTATTTGATCGAAAACGTGTCACCGGGTGAAACGGTACAATTAACCATTGTACGCGATAATCAAACGCTCGAAATTCCAGTGACTGTGGGCGAACGTCCTTCTAGCTAAAATTATCTGGCCTAAATAGTCTAAAAAAAGAAGAGCGCAACCTGAATTGGTCGCGCTCTTTTATTTTATAGGTTACTTGACCTTATGATGCAGAAGTTGGGAACGCACTCAACAAATCATTGAGACCAAACGCTTCGAGAACTTGACGTTGGACTTGTTCGCTGACTTCATTGATCGCCTTCGGCCCATCGCCACCTGTTACCGGATCAACCACCAATCGAATGGGACGTTGCGCCGTGGGCAGATTAATCAATTCCACAATAGCGTCCGCAAATCCACTTGGATCTGCCGCTTCAGCGCCACTCAACATATTTGGAATACCTTCCCATAACGCATCGGGCAGGGTGGCCGCTTCGCCATAACTTTGGGTACGTTGCTCATCAGCGGGCATCATCATACTCGACCAGTAATTGGTCATAAATCCACCGGGTTCAACGATAACGACATCGACGCCCGTATTGGCAAGTTCATAGCGATAACTTTCCGAGAGTCCTTCAACTGCATATTTGGAAGCCGTGTAAGGACCCGCATAAGGAACGACCATGCGGCCCATCGCGCTGGATACATTGATGATTAGGCCTTGTTTTCGTTGGCGCATAGCTGGCAAAACAGCACGCATAACGCGGTGTATCCCCAACACATTGACATCAAGCGTAAATTGCAATTGCTCAATCGAAAATGCCTCGGTATAGCCGCCCCCGCCGACGCCGGCATTATTAATTACAACATCGACCTGATTGGTTTTCGCTAGCGCTGAAGTCACGGCTTCGTTTACTGATTCTTGGCTCGTCACATCCATTTCAATGAGATGCAGGGTTCCAGTGTGTTGGTTAGCATAATTTTGCAGGGATGCGGCAACCTCAGCATTTTTGGTGTTGAGATTGCGCATTGTGGCAATGACGGTGTGTCCTTTAGCCAGCAACGTCCGTGCCACTTGATGTCCTAATCCGCTACTACTTCCGGTAATGAGAATTGTTTGAGTGTCCATTTGTGTGTTTACCTTTACGTGTGAGTTCTGCCTGCGCTAGCATGGCCTCAGCTTTATGCTCATGCGAACCTAAGTCACGGACAATCTCGATTTTGGTATTAAGAAAATCCATCGTTTTCTGCAGTGAGTCTATTTGACCTTGCACAACGGCGCGATGATTTTCCAAAATTTCAAGACGTTCGTCGCGGGTTTGATTTCCCGCCCGATGCAGATCCACAAATTCTTGAATTTGGCGAATGGACATGCCCGTTGCGCGAACATGCATGACAAATTCAACTCGAATAAGATTTTCTTCGGTATAACGACGATGTCCATTTGAGGCCCGTGAGACTTCGTCGAGCAAACCAATCTCCTCATAATAGTGCAGAGTTGGGATACTCAGGCCAGTTAGTTCAGACATTTCTTTGGGTGTAAATATTGTCATGATTAGATGCACCTTTTTCTTGAGCTCAATTTAACTCTACAACCTCAAGTACACTTGAGGTCAAGCACTTTTCTGAAATTGATCATTTTTGGTACGGATATATAATGCTCTCAATCTAAGAATCTGTTGAATTAAACGGCTTTGCGGCCTACGTTTATTTAATTCTTAACCGTTTTTTGGTAGGTTTAACCAAAATTTCACTTGCATTTAGCAGGTAAATTATGTTTAAATGTTTGTGGAATTATTCACAGATGAATAAACTTCCTGCCTATTAAGGACACGCTCGCCAACGTGTCTTTTATTGTGTGGCATTCCTAGCAATTATTTTGAGGATTACCGATGTTACAGGAAAAAATGGCTGAAATTGTCGTCATGGCAGAACCGGATGAAGAATTTTCGCGGTTCCTGCAAAGTAAACTGACTCGCTTCAATGATATGAATTCAAGCTTGCGCGATCCCAATGCTGAGCCATTGCACATCGAAGTTGTGGATGAGCATGGCAAGTTTGTGGGTGGTGTCTCCGCTGTGACCTATTGGGGTTGGGTGGTGATTGAGCTATTCTATGTCAATGAGCAATGGCGTGGTCAAGGCATTGGTAAATCCCTTCTAGAACGCACTGAAACTGAAGCCCAAAAACGTGGGTGTAAACGTTCGCACGTCAGCACGTACGATTTTCAGGCACTGGAATTCTATAAGAAATATGGTTATGCCGTTATCGGGCATATGGATGATTATCCTGATGGCCATACCTTCTACTGGCTTCGCAAAGATTTTGAATAGCAAATACACTGGGCACTCAATTGAGCGCCCGTTTTTTATATGTTGCACATCTACGCACTCAAACTTGCCACACTAAACAAGACACTAAACGGCTCACACCAAATCACAATGCTCGCATTTTCCGGAATATCAATATCGGCTTCAATAAAATAGTTCTGCGCGCCAATATTGCCCTTGAGTTCTCCTAAATCGATATAATCATCAATGGTCACGGTTGTTTCATTCGCATTGGGAACCAGATAAACATGTAAATCTGGACCATTGGTGACTTCAAAATCTTCAAAACGGAGTAAATGGCGGCCATCCGAAAGTTCAAAGAGCGTCGCCGTACCACTGCCCTGATGAAAATCATCGCCATTCCGGAAATTGCCCTGCAAAATTTCAATTGCGGTAATCTCACCAGATTCTGACATCGCCACATCGGGCATATCTTCGTCCATGAGCGTGTCAACTGCGGCGGCGGCTTCCATCGTTCCGCCAATTTCAGCATCGCTTAAAATCCGAATATCATCCGGCAAATCTTCATCGACTTCGTCATCCAAAAACAGGGGTGACCCAAGCCACCACCCCACCGCTAAAATAGGAATAAGCAAAATAAGTGCGCCCAGCATCAGTGTACGACGGTTCAAGATAATTTCTCCTCAATGTTTGATCAATGATAATGCGCTTAGCTTAGAGAAAAAGACTTATGAAATTCTTGAGATCATATGAGAAGATGATAAATCTGGACGAAGTTTTTGCCTAATAGCAATAAAAAAGGGCGTTCGTTTGAACACCCTTGCAGATTTAAGCCTAATTTGAATTGCATTGGCGAGATCTATTGTGATTCGTAGCTCGATTCTTGCCATGCTGGCCGGAACAAATCCGTGATCAGTTCTGAAATATCGCCACTAATCGGGACTAAGACTTGTTCACCGCTTGGGGTTGTTTGTGTCAAAACTTCGCCCTGCCCAATTTGTCCTTGGCGAATATTC
>JBNLCD010000124.1:0-11875 GCA_050303635.1 Anaerolineae bacterium | reverse complement strand
TTTAAAACTTTTCCGTCTGTATAAGTGAACGAGTTTTAATTTCATATCCAGAAAGGATGATCTACCGTGTCAGATGGCAAGAAAATCAATGTAGTCCGTATTCCGACGAATGCCCCCTTACCTGTTTTGCAGTCCGAGGAAAGTGAAACACTGGGATGTTGCTCCACCTCAGCCCAAGAAACATGTTGTGCTCCCTCTGAAAAATCAAGTTGCTGTGGTGCTACGGCCAGCACTGGTTCATGTGGATGCCAATAAGGAGGATGTCGATGGATAACCCAAATTTACCTGTGGCAGTTATTGGCGGGGGTCCCGTTGGCCTTGCCGCTGTTGCCCATCTCTTGGAGCGGGGCGAAACGCCACTTCTTTTTGAAGCAGGCGAGCGGATTGGGGCCAATATTTTGACATGGGGCCAGGTGCGTATGTTTTCGCCGTGGGAATATACCGTTGATGCCGCAATGGTGCGTTTGCTAGAAGCAATTGGCTGGGAAATGCCCCCTGCCGATGAGTTACCAACGGGACGCGAGTTAGTTGAACAGTATTTGCAACCCTTTGCCGATTTGCCTGAAGTTCAGCCGCATATTCATCTAGGCACACGGGTCATGGCAATTAGTCGCCAATATGTGGACAAAATGAAAGACACGGGACGTGAGACCTCCGCATTTCAAATGCACGTTCAACATGCCAATGGGCGTGAAGAAGTCTATACAGCGAAAGTGGTACTCGACGCGTCTGGAACATGGCATAACCCGAATCCGATTGGCGCAAATGGGTTACCGGCGCAAGGCGAATTGACGAATTCGGCCCGTATTAGCTATGGCATTCCTAATGTAAAAAAACAGGTTGAGCGCTATGCAAATCAACGGGTGATGGTGGTTGGCGGCGGTCATTCAGCCATTAATGCACTCTTGGCCTTAGCCGAACTGAAAGACACTTATCCCGCGACGCAAATTCTCTGGATTTTACGCAATCAGAATATGACGCGCGTTTATGGCGGTGGTGCTGACGATGGTCTGCCGGCGCGCGGTGCCTTAGGTCAACGAATACAGCAACTTGTCAACCAAGATATTGTGCAAATTGAAGCGCCTTTCTTGATTCAATCGTTATTAGCGGTTGAAGATGGGTTAACGGTGACGGGCGCTATTCCCGAAGGCGTTGGCATGGTAACAGTGGATGAGATCATCAGCGCCACGGGGGCCCGACCGGACCTCGATATGTTACGTGAACTGCGCCTAGATTTGGATTCAGCGGTTGAATCACCCAGTGAGTTGGCTCCACTGATCGACCCGAATATTCACAGTTGCGGCACAGTCCGACCTCACGGGGAAGCCATCTTGCGTCAGCCTGAACCCAATTTCTATATCGTGGGTAGTAAAAGCTATGGCCGCGCGCCGACATTTTTGCTGGCCACTGGCTATGAACAAGTCCGTTCAGTTGTCGCGGCTTTGGCCGGAGATTGGGAAGCCGCCGCACGGGTCGAACTCAATTTGCCCGAAACAGGTGTTTGTAGTTCGGATGCAGATGGGGGATGTTGTACAATTGAGGAACCGTTAGCCATTTCGCCGGAAATCATTGATGCCGCGCGCCTCATCACAGTCAGCATGGGTTCTCAGCATCAAACCGTATCTAACGGATGTTGTGGATAGGTTTTTCATATCTTGAAATTATCGCAAGCCAAAGTTGCATCAACTTGGACCAAATGGGTTGATGCAACTGTCTTATCAGCCGGGGCACTATCGCTGGCCCTATTTGGGGATGCCCTGCTCAATTTGATTTTACCCACTATGTACCGCGATTTTGGTTTAACGGTGCTCGGTGTGGGAATTTTATTGTCAATCAATCGGTTTATCCGCTTGGGGGCCAATTATTTAGTGATTCCCATTGCGCAAAGGACAGGTTTGCGACGAGTAGCATTTGTTGGCGTGGGCCTAGCGACTTTCGCTACCACCGGTTACGGTGTGGTGAATGGCTTTATTCTATTTGTCATTTTTCGCATTTCGTGGGGCTTAGCCTATGCCTTTTTGCGGATGTCAACCTTAGGCTATGCAACGCGTGACCAAACCCAGATGGGTAAACAATTAGGCATTAGTTCTAGCGTCATCGAAATTGGTCCGTTTATTGTATTGATAGGTAGTGCAACACTCCTGAATTGGCTAGGTGTACGCTCATCGTTTATCTTGCTCGGTATGTTAACCGCGCTGGGTTTTGGAATTGTCGCGAGTCTGCCACAAGATAATTATCGTGAACAAAAATCTGAGAGTTTTCGTTTGCCACGTAGTGAAGATTGGTTCGTATTTGTCTCGACCTTTGGCGCAGAAGGCATTTTTCGCGTGACAGTTGTCCTAATGTGGTTAGCGGCTGATTTTAGCTTGGCCACAGCTATCCAATATGGCGGACTGATTTTGGCCGGCCAACGTTTGGTCAAAGTTGTGCTATCACCCATTGCCGGAAATCTAGCAGATCGTTGGGGTATGACGCGTTTATTTTATGGTTCAGGGATTTTAGTTGCGCTGGGTTTTGCCATTGCGGGCAGTGGGTTGTATTTACCGGGTTCGCTTGGCATTATCATTGGCGTCGGGGGTGTGATGACTCTTGCACCGGGGATTGCTGTGCAACGTCAACCGCAGTATAGACTATTAGCTGTAGCCTCAGTTTCAACATGGCGGGATATGGGCGCGGCTATTGGTGCGTTAATAGGTCCAATTGCTGTGGTTAGTTTAGGGATTTCAGCCGTTTATTTGGGTGTGGCCGGCATTGTATTTTTAGGCATTCTATTCGATCTATCACAAAGGAAAAATTGGTATGGATTGGGCTCTACATCGTAAAGAAATTTATCAGTTTGTCCTCAGGCGGGTCAATGACCCGATGGCCGCTGACGATTTGGTGCAAGATATTTTGTATCGTGCCTATACCCAACTTGATAATTTGGAGACTGAGAGCAAATTTCTGCCGTGGTTATATCGTATCAGTCGCAATGCCATCATTGATTATTATCGTGCCCAGCGTCCGACTGAAGACTTACCCGAAAATCTGATTGCCGAAGAAACTGAGATTGATGAATTTATCTTATCCGAACTGATGGAATGTGTCCGTCCGATGGTCAATGCCTTGCCGGAAACTTATCGCGACGCGCTGTTTCAAACTGAGCTAAACGGCCTAAAGCTCAAAGAAGTTGCAGAGATGGAAAATCTTTCCTTGCCTGCGGTTAAATCGCGAGTCCGACGGGGTCGTAAACAACTCAAAACCTTGCTCCAAACGTGTTGCGAAATTGAGCAAAATCGACACGGACAAATTGTCGAGGTTTCGTGTCCGCCTTCACCTAAACAATGTTCATAAAAAACAAAAGAACGACAAAAATTTGCCGTTCTTTTTTCTGAGATTTCAACAGATGTTTAAGTTATGAGTATTGATCGCGCAGGACACGTTTCAGAATCTTGCCGGCCGCGTTACGGGGGAGTTCATCCATAAATGCCACCGCTTTCGGCACCTTGTACTTGGCCAAATTCTGGCGGCAATGTTCAATGACGGCTTCTTCTTCAATATCAGCATCCGTTTTCTTCACGATGACGGCCAAACCACTTTCGCCCCATCGTTCATCAGGCACACCAATCACACCGACATCTGCTACACCGGGGTAACTAAAAATAACTTGCTCAACTTCAGCCGGATACACATTCTCACCGCCACTGATATACATATCTTTGTAGCGGTCAACGATATAGATACATTTTTCTTCATCGTACATGCCCGCATCACCAGAATGAATCCAACGTTCCCCGTGTTCATCAATGGTGAAACTTGATGCGTTAGCATCCGGTCGTTGCCAATAACCGGGGGTAATATTGGGACCACCAATCACCACTTCACCCACTTCATTAGGACCCACTTCATTGAAATTGTCATCAACAATTTTTACACGAGTATGCGGCATGGGCTTCCCAACTGATTTGGGTTTCTTAAGGGCGCGGCGGCGATCTATGAGAAAGACCGTTGGGCTGGTTTCTGTCATGCCAAAGCCCAGTTGAACAATGATGTCCTTTTTAGCATAAGTTTCGAGCAAAGCCACCGGCATGGGTGCACCACCACAACCCCATGAGGTAATATGACCCAGATCAGCCTCTTCAAAATCGGGATGTTGGCTCAGGAATAAATATATCGCGGGCACACCAAAGAAATGGGTTACGCCAAGTTCGGGATCGGTAATGGTTTTGAATGTTAGCGCCGGATCAAATTCACGCCCAATAATATTGGTGCCACCCCAATGGAAAACCGGATTGGCATATAAGTTTAAGCCACCGGTATGGAAAGTTGGCAAAATAACATAATGAACTGTATCGCAATTCAAGCCCGACGGCGTACTGATATTGATGACATTCCAGAAGGTCATGCCATGTGTAATCAAAACACCCTTGGGATGTCCCGTTGTACCCGCCGTATACATAATCGTAATGGGGTCATCATGACTGGCAAAGGGTTCCATATCCAGGACTGTTTTGGCATTGGTAATGGCATCCTCACAAGCAGGACGATCATCATTCGGGGTTTCATTGAAATCAATGCGTAATGTGTATTTTAACGATTGCGCGCCATCAAGCAGTCCGGAGATTCGATCTGCAAATTCATTGTCATAAAAAATGGCGGTGGGGGTCGCATCATTCAAAATATACAGTAATTCTGGTTCTGCTAAGCGCCAATTGAGTGGCAACATAATTGCGCCGAGGCGAAAACAAGCAAATTGCACCTCATAATAATCGGCTGAATTTTTACCTAAAATCGCAACCCGATCACCTTTTTGGATGCCCCATTCTGTCTGCATATGGTCGGCTAGATACCCAATGCGTTCATGAAATTGTTGATAGGTCCAACGGCGATCAGTGTATTGATCAATGAGGGCAATTTTGTCGGGGGTGCGATCCGCATGGAAGGCAATCCAATCTGCGGCAAACATAAAATAATCTCCTTCAGCAAACTAAAAAATCCTGATAGCTTTAAAATGTGATGCTACATGTGCAAATTGTAGCGATAAATTGCCAGGCTGACACTACCCTTTACTCACCTAAATTTATGTCAATCCTAATAAAAACAAAAATGGCTATGCTCAATTCACACATAGCCATTTTTGTTTAGTCATCATTTTGAAATTATCTAATTGCTAACTGACAAGGGTTCAATAATATACCAATCACAAAGTTCATCTACATTATCTGCGCAGGGGGTTTGGAGTGGAATATCAGGGACTTGATAATAATAGACTTTTACCCCAATTGTATAATTCCCAGAAGGTAAATCAGCGGGAATTTCAATTTCATGTTGGTCATATTGTAGACGACCAACTTCCCATGTGCTGGTGAGGGCTTTGCCATCAAAGGGTGGGCCATCATGTTTCGCACGAGTGATACCTTCGTCATCCAAAATGCCAACCGAAACACTATAATCCGTTGGAGGTGGTGTTTCCGCTGTCCATAATAATGTCACAGTGATGGTTTCGCCGGCTTGGGCCGCGCCATGCACAGTGGCTTTATGGAGGGCAAAAATCTCACCGGATTCATCTGCATACGTCGTGAGCACATCATCCGTCAAACGATCATATCGATAGGAATAAAGACGCGTCCCTTCGTGCATCACATAGGGTGAAGCGGTCAATTGGAATCCGGCGTCGGCAAAAACCTTCTCATAACCTTCTTCGCTCGGATCATCCCCCCAATAAATCAGCCAGAAAGCATCTTCATCTTGAATAAAGTTAAGCATTTGCGGCAGAAATTGATCACCATATTCACGGATGGCTTCACGTACCGAAATCCATTCGGTATCTTCGCCCATTTGTTGTTCAATATAGTAGCGAACAGGCCAATCCCCGACCCAAATATCCATAATGATAGGTTCACCTTCATTATGAAATTCGGTCACGTTTTGTGTCACTTCACGCCACGGTGGTTTGATTTGATGTGCATCCACCGTCGTCAGGTTTACCACCAGCAACACACCAATCATCAAATTGCGTAATCCATTGGGTAAATTGGTCAAACCATGCGCCATTAACAGCAATAAGGCATAGATGGGGAAAGACATGATGCGCATCGTGAGATAGGTGTTAATCCCGCGTACCTCAATAAAGAAAGGTAACAGCGCGAAACCCGCACCCCAAATCAAGAAAAACAAGATCGGACCTGCTGGTTGCCATCTAAATTTCATTTTGTCGTTTTGATACGTGATATAGAGCAGGCCTAGGGAAATCAAAATCAGTGCAATGGCATATTGTCGACCCAACAATGCATTGCGCACCAGTTCATGCGTCGCGGCAGTATTCGGCAGGGCGGCATCATAATGTAAGGGGTCTGACCAGCGGATATCGTTTTGATCAATCGCGACAGGCAACCACGGCAAGAAAAATAGCACCGCTCCCGCCACATTAATTCCCAACCAGAATAGCTTTTTAAACGGGCGCACAAATAAGACTGCGTGAATACCTTGAAAAATAATGATAACACTCGTCAAATAATGGGTATAAACGCCAAGTACAATAAATACCGTATATGCAATGCGCATCCACAGCGGCGGATTCTCATATTTGATAATCCGAAAATAGAAATAGGATGCGAAGATAATCAACACTGCAATTAGTGTGTACTGTCGCATATCCTGCGAGATGTCGATATGATGGTCCCAAATTGCCAGCAAAAATGCGCCGAGCAATCCGGTTTCTTCACCCAATGTAATCTTGCCGAGTTGATAAATTCCCGCCACGCCAATCACGCCGAAAATCAGCGAGAGAAACCGCATCCCAAATTCAGTATCGCCTGCCACATCTTGCCAATAATTGAAAACCACAAAATATAGCGGGGGATGCACATCATGTTTCATGCGGTCAATCACATCGGGCAACGTCGGTCCGCGCCCTAAATCCAGTGTCCAGCCTTCGTCCGCCCACAGACTGCGTTCTTCAATATTGTGCAAACGCGTGGCGGTGGCTAAAAGCAGGATAAGCACCAAGATAAACAAAGATTGTTGGCGGGTTAATCGGGTCGACATAGCCTTCTCACATGATTAGATTCTGGCTGAACAAGAAGTTTTCTCATTATAAACACACGGGTAACCAGAATATAGGCTGGTTAAAAAATGTCAGGTGGGCGTGGCCTGACCGTTGTGGTCAGAAATGTCATAAAAATCCGTTAACCACTTCCTCATCGGCGGGTTTTGCACGTCTATTTCAGGTTGCCACGCGTTTCGTTATGGTTAGGGAAATGACTGTTTTTGTTGAGGAAAATACGATGGTCTCAAAATTATTTATTCGCACGCTCGTTATTGTATGGTTTTTAAGCACATTCATGACCCAAGCCTATCCCAATCATGATGCACAATCGGCGGGTTTACTGCGTATGCTTGAATGGCGTGATCCTAACACCGATTCCAATTTAGGTTTTTACAAACCCCAAGATATTCAGAGTATCAAACAAACAATCAGGTTTATGAGCCAGATGGAAACCTTAGACTTGTCGTACCATGACTTATCAGAGCTTTCCGGCGATATTCAGTACTTTACAAATCTCAAAGTACTCAAGCTAAATAACAACCGCTTAACGGAATTGCCGCCCGAAATTGGGAAACTTACCAAGCTTCAACAGCTTTACATTGGAGGCAACTATCTCGAAACATTGCCGCCTGAGATTGGTAATTTGAAAAATCTTGAAGTTTTGGACGGTGGGCGCAATCAAATCCAGTCATTACCACCTGAAATCGGTGGATTAGCCAAACTCTATAATCTGAGTTTACCCGATAATAGACTGCAAATTCTGCCTGATGAAATCGGTGACCTCGAAGCATTAGTCCGATTAGATCTTCGTTCTAATCTTTTGACAGCGCTACCACCTACTATTGGACAGCTTCATCATCTTGAAGAACTATGGATATACAACAATCAACTTACCGAATTGCCGCCCGAAATTGGCGGCTTACAATCTTTGCACGAGTTAAATTTATCTTCTAATCAACTGATTGAAGTACCTACTGAAATTGGCGAGCTCGTTAGTCTAACCTATCTAAATCTGTCATCTAATCATCTCGCCCAATTATCAATCGAGACAGCACATTTATCCCAACTCGTGTTTCTCGATTTAAGTAACAACGATTTTACGGCATTTCCAGACGACATCACGCTGTTAACTAGCTTAACAAGCTTGCTTCTTCATGATAATGAGTTAATCACGATACCCGGTGAAATCGGTAATCTCACAAATTTGGTCAATTTAGACCTAAATCAAAATAATTTAAGTCATTTACCTGTGGAGATTGGCGAACTAGAGTCTCTTGACTACCTCTATTTACAATATAATGAGCTCGTTGTTCTGCCCGAAACCATTACAAACTTAAAATCTCTGCAAGGATTGTATTTAAGCAATAATCAGCTAGTTGCACTCCCCAATAATTTAGCTGAACTTGACCAATTGCGTGCCCTTTATTTAGAAAATAATCATTTGCATCTTTTACCCTCTAATCTCAATTATATTTATCAAATTGAAATTCGCGGCAATCCCATGTATGCGGTAGGGAATGGCTTTGGGAAATACTACGCCGGATTATATTGCTTCAATCTACCCGCTTATTCAGAAGGGGTTCGGACGAATCCAATTTTCCACAAACTATGTGAACCAATTGTTGTCAAAGGAGCCTAATTAAATAAACAATTCAAATCGCGATTATTAGCTTATTTATCAACTTCTCATGATTTTTTTTGAACCTCTGAACATAGCGGATGGTTATCAGGGTAAGTGTTAGTTTAGCCTAAGGAAGCCAGCCTATGACTCTCCGTTTATTTAGAAATTTACTTAGTTTGATCATTTTAGTGACCATTTTTAGCCTGAATTTTATGACTCCAATTTCGCCATTGGTTGTTGCCGAAGATGACGCGACCAATCCTTATGATTTGATTTCAGTCGATAGAATGCTCGAAACAGTGGAGCATTTAGCCTCTATCCAACCCTATTCAGGCTGGCGCAACTCAGCCAGCGAAGGTGAAGTTGAGGCCATTGACTATATGCAAGCACGTACCACACAACTTGATTATCTGTTATCACTTGGTCTAACCGCCGAAGTTCAAGACTTCAATGTGCAGGTTGCGACCGAAATCTGGACATCCGATTTATACATAACTGTAAACGGCCTTGAACAAGAGATTCCAGCCGATTCGCCGCGTGGCTCACGTGAGAGACCTGATCTCGCTGTGCGCGTCGACACAGATGGCCAGTTTAATGATCAAGACAATAATCCGGTAGAAGTAAGTGGCGGGGTTATCGTTGTGCGTACCGTCCCCGATGTTTTCAATCTGCAAAGATATGATTTAACTGACAAAGTTGTTTTTCTAGATGAAAGCCTCATAGATACATTCTTAACAGGGGACCAAGGTGCAAGCATTGCCACCGAAATCCTCAGTTATGAACCCATGGCGGTGGTGACGATCACGCAGTTTTCGGATGAAGCGGGCTTAAGTCATGGCACAGGCGTCGGTGATTTCAATCGCATGGTTGATATCGAGCATCCTCACCAAACCAGAGTATTATATGCACGCCTCGAAGATTTTGCTGAAGCGGGCATTACCAGTTGGGAGGATTTAGCAACCATCGAATCGGCTCGTCTAGTCTTAGATATTGATGTATCAGCTCCCGGCGACGCCCAAAACTTGATTGTGACCATTCCGGGTAAAACACATGAACGCGCTTTTATCATGGGCGCACATATTGATAGTCCCAACTCGCCCGGTGCTTTGGATGATGGAACCGGTTCAGCGATTTTGCTTGAAGTTCTCACGGTGCTAAATGATGCCCAGATTCAACCTGAA
Source organism: Anaerolineae bacterium (assembly GCA_050303635.1). GTDB lineage: Bacteria > Chloroflexota > Anaerolineae > Aggregatilineales > J027 > JAKEEQ01. The sequence continues at coordinate 2,046 of JBNLCD010000124.1, read as the reverse complement.
GTCGATCTTGTATTTGTATGGTTTGGCGCTGAGGAAATAGGCCTCTACGGGTCACAATATTTTGCGGCAACCCATCAAGAGTTGCTAGATAGAACGATTCTGATGACACAAATCGATTGTTTAGCGGATCCCATAAATGGCGTCAGTGCCAATATCAGTGCGACTTCTTGGAATTTTATTGGTTATGCTAATCAAGCACTCCCTTGGCTAGAATTTGCCCAAACATCAGCTAGCAATGAAGGTATTGCCATAGATATCGAACCCTCCCCAGCGCAGGTGTCCTCTGATAATTCCTCGTTTAATTCCTTTGATGTTCCCAATTACAATATCGGCTATTGGAACTTAGAAACAGCTAGCGCTTATGGGGGCATCCATTATGCGGGGCATTTACACAGTCCATACGACACACTCGAACGGGTTTTAGATCAATTACCAGCTTTTGAACAGATGGCGACGATGGCCTTATCTAATGTGCTCAATATGACAGATGATTTGCCGGAAATGCGCTTAACGCCTGCCAGCGATAAACACGTATTATTCATTGCGTCTCAAACTGAAGCCATCCATACGAGTGTTAATATCCTAAATAATTTCGCGCAAACTTTCGCCATGTTTGGCTATGACGTCGATGGAATACCATTTGGCGAAACTTTTTCTGAAGAGGATTTGGCGACAGCCGATGTCGTTGTTGTACTGCCCACGATTGACTACCAACTCGATACAGAAGACCCAACTGATGATGTTGCTTGGTCTGATGCGGAGATTGAGGCATTAGTAAATTATGTCGATGCCGGCGGCTTCATGATTATTACCAATAGCTGGCGCGCCAATGATCCATTTTCACTGGTCGGCACGGTTTATAACGAAGATTGGGCCGATATGAACGCCTTGACGGAACATTTTGGTGTCAGTTTTAATGATGCGCGTCCGTCCTACAATTATCAACTGCTTGCGGATACCCCATTGCTAGACGATATTGAATCCTTATCTTATGGGGTGGATACCGCCGTGAGTTTTTCTGCCGAAACTGGCATAACGCTTATTGGCGAAAGTGCCGACAAACCACTTTTGAGTGGCTTGCAATATGGTGATAATGGCGGGCTTGTACTTGTAGTTGGCGATTATGGTATTTTGCGTTCGGTCGGGGAACTTGGCCGCCCAACCAATCTGCAACTCTGGTTCAATATTGTACTATTTGCCACTCAACAACTAGACAATACCAAGTAAGTAGTACTAAATGAAACGGGCAATGAATCGCAGTTATTAGTCATTGCCCGTTTTTTTGTAAAAATTGAGTATCTTGGCTTGTTTAGAAGGATTTTTCCGACTCTAAAAGAACTAAAAGAAAAAGGGATTTTCCCTTAGCAATATGCATAATTATAATGCCCAAATTGTCAAACTCAAATTTTCTTTCCCGAAACTATTGACAAAGCGTTTACCCTATTATATTATTCTCGATGCACTGCTAATTAAGCATAAACGCCAACGTAGCTCAATTGGCAGAGCTTCCGCCTTGTAAGCGGAGGGTTATGGGTTCGAGTCCCATCGTTGGCTCTTGTGGGATAAGATGCCCCACGCATTAACAAAATCATAAATTATGGGTCGATGTCCCGAGTGGCAAAGGGGGCGGACTGTAAATCCGCTGGCGGAAGCCTTCGCAGGTTCGAGTCCTGCTCGGCCCACAACACAATGCAGGCACACAAACCGCACTGTGTTTAGTGTTAAGTGCCTTCGTAGCTCAGGGGTAGAGCGCATTCTTGGTAAGAATGAGGTCATGGGTTCAATTCCCATCGAAGGCTCTTTTTGATTGCATTGTGCAGAAATAAATTCTCTCAGACACCAAATTAGCTTTAGGAGTTGGTCATCACCGATGGCAACATTTGAACGCTCAAAACCACATGTAAATATCGGCACCATTGGTCATGTTGATCATGGTAAGACAACTTTGACCGCCGCTATTACTAAGACCTTGGGTATGAAGCAACTTGCCCAATTGATGAATTATGAAGATATCGACAATGCGCCCGAAGAAAAGGCGCGTGGTAT
>JBNLCD010000123.1:0-11931 GCA_050303635.1 Anaerolineae bacterium | reverse complement strand
ACAAGCGCCTGAATCACCGCGGCTAAAATGACACCAAAAACCAGCCATAACCAGCGATTTTGCATATCAAGCACGACGATTACCAAGATTACTATTTCGGCCCATTTCAGCCATTCCCGCAAGCCTGTACTTAATGAATAGGCCGTCGGTAATGTTAAGCCAGTTGCAAAGAGAAAAAGAAAAAGGGGAATCAATAAGGGTGAGTATATATTTTGCCAGAGTGTTTCACGTTGAAGTGATTTTTTGAACACCCAAACCCCAACTGCTAAGCCAAAACTGAGTTGCCCTATATCCAAAGGTAGAGGCCAACTCAGTTCAGTCTCGATTAGGGTTTTTAATGGCGCAATGGCCAGCATCAAAATAATAGCTAAGGCTGGTTCAAGTAATAAAACGAAGCCTAAACCAATTAGACCGAGCAACCCAAGACTCATGGGAAGCGGGAGCGCAATCACGGCGCAACCACCACAAATTGCTAAACCACTCCACAGAAAATCAGAGGTGTCTGGTCGATGCCTTACCCGACTGAGCACGATTTAGACTTTCTTTTTGAAGTACTCAATTGTTTCATGGAGGCCATCCACCAACTCAACCTTAGGTTCCCAGCCCAGCACTTCTTTAGCACGTGAAATATTAGGTTGACGGGTTTGTGGATCACCTTCAATACGTGCGGATTCCATCATTTTGACGCCTGCCGGATTATCCGTTAGATTGTTGATGATCTGGGCAAAGTTTAAGATTGTCATTTCAGCTGGATTACCGATGTTTACAGGATCAGAGAAATCGCTATTCAGTAAGCGGTAGATACCATCAACTAAATCGCTATAAAAACAGAAGCTACGGGTTTGTGAACCATCACCATACACGGTTAGTGGTTCTTCGAGCAAGGCTTGCTTCACAAAATTGGGGACAACCCGCCCATCATTTAGATTCATGCGCGGACCATAGGTGTTGAAAATCCGGACAATACGTGTTTCAATGCCATGTTCACGGTGATAAGCCATTGTTAAGGATTCGCCAAAGCGTTTCGCTTCATCATAAACACCACGGGGGCCAATCGTATCAACATTTCCGGCATAATCTTCTGTTTGGGGATGAACCAAGGGATCGCCATAAATTTCAGAAGTTGATGCCAATAAGAACCGTGCGTTCTTATGCTTGGCCACACCCAACGCATTATGTGTTCCCAACGCACCAACTTTCATGGTTTGGATGGGGTATTTCAGATAGTCAACCGGACTGGCTGGTGACGCAAAATGCAGAACGGCGTCAATTGGACCATCCACAAAGATATAGTTGGAAACATCATGATGGATAAATTTGAACTTGGGATTACCCGCCAAATGGGCAATATTGTCAACACTACCCGTGATTAAATTATCCAGAGCAACAACTTCATAGCCTTCGGCTAAAAAACGATCAGAAAGATGGGAACCCAGAAAGCCAGCTCCACCTGTTATGAGTACACGCAAGATTTATACTCCCCAATTTGGATTATATTGTTATTCTATGTGCAAACGTGTTGTAGTGTATCACAACACTATACCCCTTACCTAGCCAAAAAACTCAGTTGTTCGAATACTAAACACTTCAGGTCACGCTGAAGTTGTACGCAAATGTACGAAATTCCTTAGAAACGCTTGATTATCAGCTATAATGAAGAACCTGTTGAGCACACCACAGGTAAATAAATTGAAGAGGGGAAACTTCAGATATATGATGCGCGTGCTGTCAATCTTAAAAATGCCAGTGCGGGTTTATTTCATATCACCCAATTTGCAGAGTTTTCCCTCAGCATAGATAACAAACAGAACGAGGGTAAAAAAATTATGTCACAAGTAAGTAGTGGCGCACTTCAACAACGACGGAAAAATGCTAAAGACATTCAGGTAACGATTATTGGTCTGAATCGCCTTAGTGCTTCCTTTGGTCTTGCATTACGAGATTTAAGCGACAAACCTAACGCTTCAATCATCTTTACCATCCAAGGTTTTGATACCAGTACCGAAAAAATGAAAACTGCCCAATCTATCGGGGCTATTCATAACTACGGGAAAACTTTGGATGATGTCATTCCCCACGCCAATATTGTGGTTTACGCCGCGCCGATGGGCCAACAAGCCAATTATTTTGAAAACATGAGTGGTTTACTAAGTGGTGGAACAGTTGTTATTGACTTCTCGCCCTTAAAATCACCCGGTGTCAAATTTGCTGAAGAACATTTTCCGCGCGGCAATGATGGCAAACTTGAGGTTTATCTTGTTGGGGCAACCCCGCTGATTCGTTTCGAGAATCTTTATGAAAATGTTGAAGATATTTCGATCGCAAAAGCTGATCTTTTCACCAAGAATAATATGCTCATTGCACCTTCCGCTAAAACACCACCTGAAGCCGTCAAAGTTGTAAATGATTTGGCTGATTTCTTAGATATGCCGCCGCGTTTCTTAGATCCAACAGAACATGATGCTCTGGCTGGCTTCAATGAAGAAATTCCACTGTTGCTTAGCATGCTTTATTTCAATACGCTCCAAGAATCACTGGGTAAGGTTGACTTATTGCGTTCAGGTAATAGCCGCTTTGCACATATGATCCAAAATCTACATGGTCAAACAGTGGATGATGTTGCAACCATGTGGCAGTGGAACAAAGATAGTATGCTTCAACATATTGAGCAATTAGCGGTTGCTTTAGAAAATGTGCGCGAAATCATGATGGATAAAGACCCAATGGTCTTAGAAGTCTTTATTGAACAAGTTTTGGATGGATTTACTGAATGGGAAGTCCGTCGCCGCGATAATCGTTGGGAAGAAGATATTCCTGATTCGCCGAATATTCAAAGTGTGGGTATTGCGGGCAGTATGATGAATAAGTTTTTAGACTTAAGTCGCCGCAAAAATGATGACAAAAACTAAAAGATAAAAAACTGGGGAGCTAGTTGGCTCCCCAGTTTACTGCAATTATCTAGTCTTCCACTGTTTCGGTCGCAATGGGTTCAGTCTGGGGCAGATGAATGGCATCTACCGTAAATGGTAACGAAGGTGAGATAAAGAAGCCAACTAACGGGGCCAAAGATACTCCATCAAAATTAGCCACATAAATCGTATTATCCAAATAGGCAACTCCGCTTGGTTGGCGGAAATCCTCCCCAATAACCAATGATTGGCCATCTACAACATGCGCAACTTTATGCACATTGATGAGTGTCATCACTACATTACCATCTCCATCCAGCGTTAAACCGTCAATTTCGCGTTCGTCATTTTGATAAATAACTTCCTGCGGTAAAAGGGCTTTACGCTCTGGATCAAAACCGATGCGGAAAATGGTACCCGAATTAGTTTCCGCAATATAAAGCACATCATTTTCAGGGTCATAAACAATACCAGTGGGCAAAGGTTCTTGATCATTAGTTTCAGGCATATCCCACCATGTGTGAATTTTGCCGTCGGCTCCCAGTGTATAGACTGCGCCATTTTGATTATCGGTGAAATAGAGGATGTCATTTTTATCGACGGCTAAGAAATCGGGTAAATCATTTTTGTCGATGCCATCAATCGTTTCAATCGACTGACCATCCGCCGAAATACGTTTGAGGCTAGCGGTGCCTTGACGGGGGTCACAATCGCCGCGATCAACTATATAGAGTTCACCAGTCGACGTAAAAGCTAATCCGCCTGCCGCTCCCACCTCAGCGCCGTCATACCATGTGGTGACATCCCCATCCGGCGTGATTTGCCAGATCTTGCCTGAACAAAATCCACTCACATACAGATTTCCATCGGGACCAACCGTTACATCTTTGGGATGGGCATCTTCTTCGGAAAATTCAGCCAAAGATGTGATGGTGGCACCATCTAAGACAGCCCGGGGTTCATTGCGCCCACTGAATGAATCGCGAATGAGCATAACGGCTAATCCGCAGATAACAATCAACAAGATAATAATGACTGCCATTGAAACTACGGCACGTCGAATACGTGTTCTTTGTTCTTCAGCAGTATATTGCTGGCTCATTTTGCTTATCCTGTCTTGCTAAAATAAAAAAACAGGTTGATGTCGATGACCAACCTGTTGCGATGTATGGCGGAGAGGGTGGGATTTGAACCCACGACAGGGTTTCCCCTGTACACGCTTTCCAGGCGTGCGCATTAGGCCAGACTATGCTACCTCTCCAAATCTTTTCGCATTATAGCGACGCCGCGCGCAGTGTCAATATTGAGTCTCGATTTTACGGCTGACAGTTCTCCATTGGTTGACATCTGAATTCTTTAGTCTTAAAATTAGAACAATTGTTCTGTAATTTTTATAGAAACAAGTTAAAGGATCATAAATTGGCTCAATATGGATTAACCGGAAAATTTACGACAACATCTGAAAATAGAGATCGGCTGATTGACATTCTGTCATCTGCCGCCGACTTAATGGAAACAGCCGAGGGTTGCCAGCAATATATTGTTCATAAAGATGCAAATGATACAACGGCAACTTGGGTTACCGAAATGTGGGAATCTAAAGAGGCGCATGATCAGTCTCTATCAATTGAGGGGGTTGGTGACTTAATTGGCAGTGCCCGTCCTCTTATTACTGGAATTAGTCAGATTGAACTCATTCCAATGCATGGCAAAGGGCTATAACGAATTCGCTTTATTTTGATACAGCTATCAATTAGCATCTGATCAGTAAATGGAAATATTTCATAAGGGGACCAAAATGGCATATAGTGAAGAGCTCGCAGACAAAGTAAGGGGTTTTCTTCTAGATATTTCTGTTGAAGAAAAACGCATGTTTGGCGGTCTCTGTTTTATGGTGAATGGAAAAATGTGTATTAGCGTCAAAGATCAACGTTTAATGTGTCGAGTCGACCCTGCAATCCGTGATGAACTTATCGCGCAGGGTGCTAGAGCAGTGATTATGGGCGGACGTGAATACAAAGGTTATGTTCACGTTGATCAAGAATTGGTTGAGTCTTTAGCAGACTTAGACTATTGGCTAAATCTTGCATTAGATTTTAATGACAAATTAGATACCTAGAACTGCTCTAATCTAGTTGATAATAGGCTAATTTATCGTCTAAAACTCTACGCGTCCTTCAGGTGTTGGTGTCGCGCTTCCCTCAGGTAGCGGCGTTGTGATTGGAAATTCAGGTGAGGGTGTCAATGTAATGGTTGGTAACGGCGTAAAGGTCATGCTAGGCCGTGGAGTTGGATTCGCTGGTTTTAAAACCGATTCGTGCATATAGGCAATATCGGCAAATAACTTGCCTTCATTGAGATCAATCACAAACCAATCGTCCGCATCAAAATATTCGTTATCCGTGGCACGCCCCATCACGCAAACCTGATTACCTTCATAATAGCGTCCCACTGATTCACATGTCAGAGCTGGACACATGCGTACCCATGCGGAAGAAGCATCCACAATATAAAATTCACAGTCGGGTACCCGTGTTGAAGTCGGAAATGGTTTAAAGTTCCGAGTTGCTTGGGCAATGCTATTTTCGGTGGCAAAGTATTCAGCGGTTTCCGTTTCAAATCCCTTGTTGATGGTATCTTGCTCAAACCAATTGCGGGAACCTTCCCAGAGATAATAGCCACCAAACACCAGCATGGCCGCCATTAAAATAACTAAAACCGGATTAGGACCTTGTCGCCGATAACTCATTACATTTTCCAGTACAAATTGCCTGTCAGTTAATGCGCTATTCTAGCGTAGTTTAATCCGGTTTTCCTTGACGATTATGCAACGCTGACCAATGCTTATGCTACGCGTCGGATTTAGTCCGAGACATTGGTTTTGGCAATAATCTTGGTCGGTTCAATACGAATCAACCATTCGCCAGCAACACCATTCCGTTCACCAAAGGCTTCGGCTTGATCTTCGCCCATATAGCGTCGCGCAATCTCGGTGGCCCAATGATGCAACTCATCTAAATCTGGTTCGGGCTCAACCTGCGCAATACCCTCAATAATGACAAATGAAAACGGCGGCGTTTCCTCATCCACACAGAGTGTTACACGATTATCATGACTTAAGTTGGCCGCTTTGACCGACTTGTGCCATGTGTTGAAAACGAATTTTTCTCCATCCATAATGAACCATATCGGGGTTACGTGCGGACGACCATCGGGCCGAACTGTGGCGAGTTTGCCCGTGCGGGTTCCTTCTAATAGAAAGGCACGCCTTTGTTCGGGAGTCATATCGATCATGGGAAGGCTCCTTTATCATTATGTTTAGGACTGGAATGAATAGTGTACCTCACTCTAGACGCAACGAGAAATCTATAACTGTGGTTCGAGTAAATTTTGCAAACGCGGTAGCTGTTCTAGATACATTTGTTCATCCGCCACCAATTCCCAGAAGCCACCGACTCCACCCACTTCATAAGCCATTGTCCACGGTTTTTGCCATGCCCCTTCAGCGAGTTGCGTCATGACCCATGCCATAAATTCGTAATCATCTTCAGTCATGGGTAAATGGTCCTGCCAACCGCCGCCATACTTAGTGATAAATTTTTCATCAATACCGTGCTTACGCGCTTTATCAAGCCAATCACCTGTGAAATATTGAATGCCTGTGAAATGAATTTCACGGATGGATTGCAATGGCAAACGGCGCATGTAGTCTTGAGCATCCATTTGCATAAAATCTGCCGCCAGCCGTGCATGGGAAATATCAAACAAGAATCCACAATCTGTTTCTTCGACAATTTGCTTGATGTAGTCGGGATGAAAAGAAAAATGGAACGCTTCACCACGACCATGATTATCATTTTCGATGATGACGCGGTCTTTACCCCAACGATTGACGGTTTGGGTAATGCCTTGGAGAATATCCTGCGTAATATGTTCAATATGTGCGGGATCAGTCGTATCGACGGGAATATCTGGATAAAATTCTTGACGCGGAATCATATGCACATTGATATAGGGTGTTTCAGTTTTGGCGAGAATATCATCAAAACGATCCCAATCAGCGGGTTGTTTGCGTTCAGTGTCAACTAAAACGCCTTCAGGAAAACCAACCATCAGCGGCAAATGGACATAAGTTGGTGCAATTTCAAGCGCTTCGGTAATCACATCTGGCCAAGCCGGACATTTAAAACGTGCGACTTCAAGTTGACCAGACGTGATAAGCTCGGCTAATTTTCGACTATAGTGAACAGCAAATTCCATAGATCTATCCTTCATTTACGTGAAATCTCATCCATTGTACACAACTGAAGTCTAAACGCCTCAGGTTGCTACCCACTGTCTACCTAACAACACGCAAATTTAGCGCAGACTATCCGCAATGAAGGGGAGTAGCAAAGCAAGCGTTGCACCGAGCGCATTGTTGGTGGCATGGATAACAATTGCATTCCATAACGAGCCAGATTTTTCAAACACAAGCGTTATAATGACGCTCAAAACGATGCTCATCACGATTTGAATAGGGATGATGTGCGATACCCCGAACATCATTGAGCTAAAGAAGACAGCTACCCAAAATGGCCGACGATTACGAAACCAAGTATAGAGAAAACCCCGATAAAATACTTCCTCAGTCACGGGTACTATAAATGTGACAATCAGCACCAACAGAAGATTGTATGCCCATGAATAGCTGTTATCGAGAAAAACACCACCTGCTCCAACTTCCCATTCCGGCATAATGCCAACGAGTAGATGTGCCATAATTAGCCGAATGGGAAACATAATCAGCGCAATTGCTACCGAAATTATGAGCCAAGTACGCGTGCTTTGTCGAAAACCTAAATCGCGCCATGTATAATTTTTACGGCGACAGACAAGCATGATTCCACCCATTAGGCCAATTGCTTTGCCAACATGGCTAATGACTAAGGCACTTTCCGGGATACTTGGATTTGCGCTGTTATTAAACTCCGCCAATTCACCTGTCATTGAGGCAATCCCAAATTGCAAGGGAATACTCACACCGTAAATGAAGACAAAAAATAAAATAATGAGCAGAGCATCCCCCCAAGACCATTGTGGCCGTTCAATTGTTGCTTTTTGCATGAAAAACCTTTCGCATCAGTGAAAACAAAATCAATCTACGCGAAAAGCTTTATTGAAGGCTATATACCAAAGTATGGAAAAGGTGTGGTCTAGGAAACGAGGCCGAGTTTATGGGCTTCAGCGACGGCTTCAGTCCGACGACTGACGCCTAATTTTTGATAAATCTGCGAGTTATACATCTTAACGGTATTGACTGAAAGATGAAGCTGTTGAGCAATTTCCTTATTAGCCAAACCATCCGCAACGAGTTGGAGAATTTCAAGTTCGCGTTCGGTAAATTGAGCCAGTAGTTCGGTGTCGGGTTGGATTGCTTCAACTTGCTCGGATGGAATAAGCATAGCGCCCAAAAATATTTCAGCATTGGACGTAAAAAAGATGCGATAGGTGCCCAAATTTTGCAACTGAAAGAGGGTATCTTGATTAACACTAAAATGGTGCTGTCCTGCCTCTATGCGATATTGGGCAAGACGGATCAAACCCGGTGTAAAATTCATTTGATAGCGAATTTGACCATCCCACGCACTGACATCTTGAGTTTGTCGATCGCTATTGAGGTTACGCCAATATTGCCAGCTATTCCGCAATATCCAGAGCCAGAAAATAAGCGGAATAACCACAATATACAGGTGGGTTAAAATGGCGAGAATAATTCCTAATAACAGCAAACCAATCAACGCAAAATTTAACAAAGCAAGCCAACGTTGTGCTTCTAAATACTTTAGCTGATCGTCGCTGAGCTTGCCCTGTAAGTTATGTTGTAAATCTGATTGGCTTAAATTCACCAAGTTTGAGGTCAAATTAGACATATAAATCTTGGTCATGGGGGCGGAGTAAATCACTGGCCGTCCCGTGGGGGGCATCTGGCAATTCTAAACCACGCATCAAAATAACAGGTAAGCCCTCATCAGCTTGGCCACTCAGTAAGCCAGCGGCAGAAGCAATTTCATCCGCGAGGGGTGTGATCGTAGCGTGCAATTCACGACCAAACAAATCCGATTCGCCCCGTTGATCATAGAGGACCGGTAAGCCTGATGCACCAATTGCCACGTTAATATTCCCTTGCCGAAATGGGCGACCATGCGTATCGCTGACGATAATCGCTGGCAAGACACCTGTTTGCGCTTTAAGTTCCAGCGCAATGTTTCGCGCAGATTCATCAGGGTCACGGGGCAAAAGAAGCGCAATATGTTCGTCTAATGAACCTGTATTCGATTGATCAATACCCGCATTGGCCGATGTGAAGCCTAAACGATGCGTCACGATCAGGATATGGGGTGCTTTACGTGAAACTTGCGTCGATTCTTGTAACACCAATTCAACTAAACGCGGGTCTTTACGGGTTTCTTCGGCAAGACTTTGTGCTTCAGCGGAAGGTGTTATGGTCCGCAAATCAACATAACAATTTTCGGCTTTAGAGATTATCTTGGATGAGATAATCAAAATATCACCTGTTGTTAGGCTTAGATTTGCTTGTTCAAGAGAGCGTAAGATGATTTCTGCCAGATTATCCCCCGGCTGAATCATGGGGATATCTGGCAGAGCAAAGAGTTCAAGATGTTGATTAAGCAAGGTTAAGCCTCGACTCCAGTGATGCGAATACCAGCCCCTTTGACTCCATACTTCTTATTGATATAGAGCAAAACGGGGGTTAAGGCTTCTAAAGCGACGGCATTGGCCAATGATCCGGCATCAATGCCACGCATACCGGCGGCCTCCGCTAAACGAATGGCATTAGCTTTCGCATCGTCATTATCGCCACACACCAATACATCGCAATCGACGTCATGATCCAGTTGTTTGAGGTGAACAGCACTCACATTTTGGAAGGCCGCCACAACATTTACGCCCTCGCCCAAGAATTCTTGAGTTTGCAAAACCGCGGAATGTCCTTCGGGTACGAACACGGTGCGCACATTCGGTGGTTGCAAAGGAACGGTTACGTCAATCAAAGTTTTGCCTTGGATGACATCTTGAATAGCTTCAAGCGTACCTTGTTGGGCGGAGAAAGGAACACTCATCACGACCAAATCCGCTTTTTCGGTAGCGGTGGCATTGTCATAACCTTCAACAATATCTGAATCGAGAATGGCATTTAACTCTTCGGCTTTGGTTTCAGCTTTTTCCGCACTCCGCGAACCAATCAATACCTTATAACCCGCTTGCGCCCAGCGTAAAGCGAGACCTGAACCTTCTTTACCTGTACCACCTAAAACGGCGACAGACATTAACCAACTGCTACTATTCGTCATTGTTTGCTCCTTATAAAGTTTGATTGGCAAATTCTGTATAGCGTTCCCATATCTGAGGAGCCAATGCGAGGGCTTCTTCAGCAATTGCTTGTTCATCTAATGTCAATAATTGGCGATTGCGCATCAAAACTTGCCCACTTGCAATAGTGGTATTCACCATTGAAGCTTCAAATCCAAAAATAATATGCCAAGGCAGGTTACCCATCGTTAACGGGGTATATGGATAATAATCCACGATAATCAAATCGGCAACAGCCCCCTTCTCTAAAACGCCAATTGGTTGCTTGGGGAAAAATTGCTGAGCCAAACCAGCATTATTTTCCAATGCCATTTTAGCAATGCCGTCCCCGCTGGCCCGACGCGGGTCACGATGGGCGAGTTTATGCAAGAAATAGGCCGCTTTCCACTCCGCCCACATGTTGCCTGAAAAACCATCTGTGCCTAAACAAATTTTGGCATCTCCCGCGAGGAGTGTATCAATATCTGCCGCCCCGACTGCATTATTCATATTGCTTCGCGATTGGTGCGTAATCCATGTGCCTGTGTCGCGTAAAAGTTCCAATTCCCACGCATTACAGTGGACGGCATGCGCGACAATGGTTTGCTCACCCAAAATACCGAATTCGTGCAGGCGTGGAATCACGCGTTTGCCATATTTATTAAGACTATCATATTGATCTGCTTCATGTTCAGCGGCATGGATATGAAAACCTGTATTCAACCCGGCAACTGCTTCAGCGCATTTTTCGAGAGTGGCATCACTTAGAGATAAACTGGCATGTAGTCCGAACGTTGCACTGAGGCGATCATATTTTTGTGCTTCTTTTAGAAAACGGACATTTTCGGCAATACCAGCATCTGCTTTGGCTTGACCATCGCGATCCGTAACCTCATAGCACAAAACAGCGTGCACACCTGCTTGTTGAACTGCTTCGGCAATCACATCAAGACTACCGTCAATAAAATTGGGGCTCGCGTGATGGTCAATTAATGTGGTTGAACCATGTTTGATGGCATCGACTAAATGCACCAATGCACTCAGCCGCACCGCATCTTCATCTAAGGCTTTATCAAGTGACCACCATAACCGTTCCAAAATTTCAGGGAAATCTTTAGGCGCTGGCCCCGGAATCGCCAGACCGCGTGCATAAGCACCATAAAAATGGGTATGCGCTACAATATTCCCCGGCATGACCAAGCTACCATTGGCGTCAATAACTTCGGCATCTGGATAATGAGCTTCAAGTTCGCTTGAGAGTCCTATATCGGCAATGGTTTCGCCATCAATATAAATGGCGTGATTTTCGAGAATTTCATCATCTGCTAGGGTTATTAATTTGGCATTGGTGATTAATAAGCTCATACAAAGCACCTCATTAATTTTAGTTAATAATCATGATGTGCAGATGACTATACCACGAAATAACAGGAATTGCGGATAAATTCAATTGGACAAAAAAACGGTGTGATAATCTTGTCATCACACCGTTTTTTTCTAAATTAAGCAATTTTGCTTAATCATAATTTGTTAATTTACCAACGTAAACTGGGAGCATAACCCGTGTCTGGCAAACCAGACACACCTGCTAAGCTTGCTGTAGCAGAACCACTACCACTATCAGCGGTTACATTTGCAGTATTTATAAATGTACCACTGGCAGGGCTAC
>JBNLCD010000122.1:0-11937 GCA_050303635.1 Anaerolineae bacterium | reverse complement strand
GAGCCACGGCATGCCGTGGCCATGAAAATGCAATTTTCCAACAGAATATCATCTGCCGTTAATCGGCTTCAAATTTGCCCAATCGGGTCAAATCAGGGGTGCGGTGGGCTGTCTGGAATTTTCCAGCCCTCCAAATTCCAGAGACAAGATTTCCCTTCTTCTCTTGACCTCTGTAACCGCGAACGGTGCGTACCAAATACTTAAATATGTGATTGCAACTCACTACTTTTTTCGGTACCACTTCAGTCACCGCACCACCTGATTTGGTTAATGGCTAATTTCACTACGCGCAGGCAGGTCCATCAGCTTTCACTTCAAAGTATACAACAGACAAATACAAAATGGGGAAGGGAAGCTGAAACAAGATCGCCTTTCTTTACGTAATTATGTTTAGAAATGCCTTCTTGAAAACTTGCCGAAAACAGCTTGACTGGCTGTTAGTCTGAACTCACAGGAGAGATAACCAATGTCAGAAAAACGTTTAGAAATTCTCAATAAGTTGCGCGATGGTGAAATATCAGCCGATGAAGCTGAAAAACTACTGAGCGAGCTCGGTACCGAAACCTATGGCACGGATCTCGACGACAATCAAGTTGTGATCTTGCCCAAGGGTGAAGCCAAGGGGATTACCAAAAATGCGGATATCCCGCAGTTTGAAAACTTTTGGCAATGGATTACCGTTGCCGGAGCGAGCATTTTTGTCGTTCTGGGCGCTGTCATGATGAGTGCCGCGAGCTTTTTTGCGCTCTTGTGCTTAGGTCCATTCGTTTTAGGTGGTTTTGGCATCGCCGCACTCGGTCTGTGGAGCAAAAGCTCACACTGGATTCACGTCCGCGTTCAGGAAAAAGATGGCGATAAGATTAGTATCTCATTGCCGTTTCCCATTGGCATGGCGAGCACCATTGTCCGCTTTATCCAACCGTGGATTAATATGCAAACCGACGATGTTGATCTGAGCAAGTTTAATTTTGCCGAAATGATTCAAATGATGGGTGATGAACTCTCACCTGAAAATCCAATTATGGTGGCGGTAGATGATGACGATGACCAAGTTTTGGTCTATATCACGTAATTAAAAATCATCCGCCTGCGCTCAGAATTGAGCAAGGCCCGTCAATTTGCCAATCTCTATCACACTTTTGGAGAGAAAGGCCGCAAGTAAAAATGATTGATATGGATTATACCGACATTAAATGGCAACAACTCTTAGCTGACGGTTATTTCTTAACCGCTGAGAACTGTGAAAAAATTATCACAGTCCATATGCCAGTCAATGGTGTGTGCATGCAACGTTTTGGCATGACAATCGAAAATCGTCAGGCTCAAAATGTGGATGTACATCTTTTTGAAAACTTTACCGAACTCTATGAAACCATGCGCCGCGTTGTCCCGTTGATGGATTGGCAAGCGCAATGGATGGGGTCAAGTTCGGGCCGGGCGGGCGAAGTCGGCACAGCCGGATGAGGTCGCCCCCAAATCTTAGGCAAAATTATTTTACCAAGGAGGCAACATGATTATGGTGACATCAGAAGAACGCATCCGCATATTGGCGATGCTTCAGGAAGGCAAAATTACGGCTGAAGAGGCTAATCGGCTATTAACAGCCCTTGGCCAAAGCACCAAAGGCGGGACCAGCCCCACGTCGCGGCGCAATCCCAATCATTTACGTGTACACGTCACTGACTTGAACACTGGCAAAGTCAAAGTGAAAGTGAATGTTCCCATGAGTATTGTCAATATGGGCTTCAAATTAGGGGCACGCTTCATCCCCTCCGATGTCGATATTGACATGGAAGAGTTGATGGATGCAATTCAAAGTGGACAAGTCGGCAAAATCTTCGATTACGAAGATGATTCAGACGGCGAAAAAGTGGAAATCTGGGTGGAGTAATTCCTCAGTTCTAGCGCAACCGTACCCAGCCTATTAACGGACGAGACAGTCACTGCTCTCGTCCGTTTTCTGGTTTAGTTCAATTTTGGGCATTCATTGCCCGGCCATGCGATGCGGAGAAAATGCTTGGGGACAGTCAGTGGTGCTCCGCTCGGATTCGCATATAATATACTAGAGAGCGATTGACAAATTATATCTCGACGAATTGCAAAATTTCATGGAGGAATTTGTGCATAAATTCGCATCGCAAATAGCGCTCTTGATAGTCGGTGGCATCCTATTCGTATTGATTATCGGCGGTACTTTAGCCACACCTGCCTATTCTCAAAGTGGCCGCCCGACCCATACGCCAACGACAACGCCCCTTTCATCATTAACCCTGCCAGATTGGGTAAATGACCCTGAAGCCAATATCATATCTGTATCCGCCAGTCAAGATAATCGGCTTTGTTGTGATCATGAAGCTTTGTTGAATGTCACCACAGGTGAGCAATTTATCATTGACCCGCCTTATCCTATTTTTGTGAATTGGTTAACCACTGATGAAGGCGTTTTTCTGAGTTTCACCCGTAATTCAGGTTCTGCCTCAGATGGATTTTATGAATTGGTGAATATAGAAACAGGTGAATTGACCCGATATGCATTGCATGATCCCGACCTACCGAGAGTTCAGCCCATAACCAATCTGACACAGACTAACGGGGCGGGCGTATCTTTTCACCTTAGCACGGAACATAATCTCGTGTCGCATGATACAGATACCTATCAAATTGAGACAATTACCCAGATTGTGTTGGATAACCCATCTGAACAAGTCTACAAAACCATTGCTTATTATCGTAATATCGATGATCTAACCGTGAAATGGGTTGGCGCAGGTCAGTATATAACCATTAGTTACAGTTCTTTGGAGAAATCTGATCCCCGCTCAGGCGTTAATGAAGATCGCTTAGTGACGCGCGCTGTCACCTTTAACACGTTAGGTGAACGGCGCTCATCCATTGCTGTACTCGGCGACAAATCAAGTATTCAATGGGCACCGGGTACGCGCCCGCAGTTTATCTATCGTTCAACTGACAAAACTATTTGCCTCGCTGAAATCGATGGAGAAGGTAGAGATTGTGATTCGATACCGGCATGGGAAAGCGAACAACATAGCACGGTAACCGAGTATGGGTGGTCACAGGATGGCCAGCAGATTATTTTGCTTTATCGTCGTGATGATGATAACTTGCGGGGTGGCTTGTGTTTGTTTGATATAGAATCCTCCACCATAGACTGTCCCTTGGAAGAAGAAGTCGTCAGCGGTACATTTGGCAGTACCTATCTATATCAAGCACCCAGTAACTATGGGATATTTCGTTATTTCAGTATTGTTGAAGAAAACATGTACACCCAACCACCGCGTCAAACCGGGATATGCTATCTCAATCAAACAACCTATGCTGTCGATTGCTTAGCAGATGATCTCATCCCGACGGGGAGTTATTATCGCCGGGCAAGTTTAGCCCCCAATGGCGCAACACTCCTTTTGATTCATAGCACCTATGCGGACTATCCACCGTACGAAGGATTATGTCTTTTTAATCTCAAGACGACATCCATGAAATGCCCGCCCATGCCGGATGGTCTTCGTTATATCAATAACATCAGTTGGTCCGCAGATAGCAAATTTATGGTTATAACCTATAACGGTGTAGCGCCCGGTGGCGATGATGCATCATTTGTTGAGTATGCCGTTGTAGATGTGCAAGCTGAAACTGTTACGCGGGGTGGCTACGGTATTTTTGGTTATTGGCGTCCACCCATCGGAGATTAAGGCGTAATTGGCTGAGTTTATTGAATAATATTGGAACACGGGTGAGGTATGCCTCGCCCCTACAAATTTGGCGCGTTGAAATAACCCTTTGTAGGGGCGACACATGTGTCGCCCGTTTTTATACCCTGAGTATATTGTCAAACCGCGTTAAGCCCGCCAGTTATTCACGTTTCCATGGTTTAACCCGTATATTCATCCGCCAGCAATGAGATCCGGTACGGATGATATTCAGCCCGCATGACATTATGTTGCACGGCGGGGTCATTATCCATAAAGGCTTGCGCTTCTTCCGGCGTATCTGCGTAGAAAATCGCAATACCAAACGCCGCATCCACACACGGGCCCGCTAAAAATAGCTTGCCGTTCTCAAGGGCTTCTTTCAGATACGCAAAATGGTTGCTAATAATTTCGGCCGTTTCGGGCGATGGATTTAGCGCTTGGTCAGGATCAACCGGCACAATTTTATAGATATAGGTAGCCATCAGGTTTTCCTCTTTCACTAAATGACTTTGTCATCCATACCCGCAAGTTGGCGGTGAAGTTCAGTTTGCCCCGTGTGATAGGTATCGTGGAAATATGAAAATAGAAGGCGTTGACCGAGCGTGGTACCTTTTTCGTCGGGCGTCATGAGGTCTTCAGTGGTCAATTGCACAAGGCGTTCAGCGATTTTTTCTTGAGTCGCATTCAGGAGTTCAAAAAGACGTTCCATCTTCAGAACACCCTCCCCATCGGCGGTGATCGGGTCGCTTTCACGAACATACCGGGCGAGTTCTTCACGGCTGATGGGATATTCATCTTCCAAATCAAGCAAACGCATAACGGTAAGCCGTGAATTGAGGAGATGACCGAGCACCCAATTTAAACAATTCGCGCGAAATGGCATTTGCAATAAGCTATCCGCGTGGGATAAGCCTTCTGCTTGCGCCTCCATAATCTGGATGTTCGCCCCAAAACGTAGAGCCAAATATTCCATCGTGACCATAATTGCCTGCCTTTTACCCGCCTCTATGAAGAGAAAAGAACGAATGTTCTAAAATTGTACTGAATTATGTGACTATATGCAAGAATTTGCTGAGGATAATTAACGTGAGTTTTGGCTAAGCACGGACCTGAAGACCCTTGTTAAAGTCATAATTTAGCATTGAATGGGTCTGATGATTCCAAATTAGTCATAACAAGATGGCTTTAGCCCCTTGCCATGCAAGCAATTCCGCAATCATTGGCTTCTGCGCTCAAGACTAAACCAAAGCTCACGTTATTTAAGGATAATCCGCTTTTTTTGCTGTTTATCTCAATGGATTGCAGGCGACGGCTTCAAAAACTTGTCGATATAAATCAAAGCTCGTTATACTGACCGAAAAAAGCACTTTTAAAATAAAAAAAATAAACTTAGCAGAGGTGGTGCATGAATACCCAACAATTTTTCATAAGCTATTCTCGACAGCAACTTTATTACACTGAAGATATGGTACATATCTTACAAGAGTCCGGCATCAATATTTGGTTCGATTTACAACAACTGCAACCGGGTTGCAATTGGGTCAACGAAATTCAAAATGGTTTGGTTGGCTCTGATGCGCTCATTCTGGTTGCGTCTCAATCCGCCCTCGCTTCCCCCTATGTCGCCACGGAATGGCAACACGCTCTCCAAAACAATAAACCGATTTATATCATCGTCTTTGAACCCTGTGATTTTTCGGCAACCAGCGGCGCAAATACGGACAATTCAGCAACGCTCCAAGTTCTTTACGAAAAAGCCGACGCCGTTATTGATGGACGACGTAATTTTAAAGCGGCTGTCCAATCCCTTTTAAGCAGTCTCCAGACCGAAGCCAAATCTAAACAAACCGTCCCTGCATCAACACGCTTTAACCGCATTTTAGGCGCACCTTTAGCCGTGCAATTTGTCGCGGGCTTATTGCTGATTTTTGCCCTGGCGACGACGTATATCAGCCTGCGTTATTTCACAATTTTTATCCCTATGTTGCTGGTCGGCCTGTTTTCCGTCGGGGCTTTTCTCTGGCAATTTTGGGCGTTTAGTCAACGGACCTCCATTGCGGGAACCCGCATCGGTATGTTGGTGGGATTCTTTTTGAGCGCCATTATGACGCCGCTGTTAGCACCGTTAGCATTGATCGGGGTCTATTTGGTTTTCCGCTCCGGCGATTTACATCGGTGGTCGCCAACGGGCCAAGGTTTGCGGCGACGCGGTCAGATCACACGTGAACGCCATCGGGGTGGTCGGCGCAGTGTGTTTATTCTGGCATTTGCGACGCTTGTCACTATTATTGACCCCCTCGTCGCGATATTTTTTGTGATTCCGGTTGGAATTGTCGCCATTATTCGCCAACGTATCAATAAACGACCCGGTGAACTTATGGGTCAACCCCTGACCTATGGTTTATATGCCGCCGAGCAAGATAGCCGCATTGCCGACGATATTCGCGGTGCAATGGCCTATGCGCATCACCGTGAAATCACCACGTTAGAACCCATCAATTATGGCATTGTCGTCCTCACGGATTATGCGGAGCCGCCCCCGGTCACGGCCATGGGCAATACTCCCGTTATTGTGGTGGTAGGCAGTAGTTTAAGCGATACCTCACGTTTTGCGGATTGGCAACGCTATCAATGGGTTGATTATCGGCGTCAGGAGCCGGAAGTGCTGGTTGCCATGGCCCGTGATCTGAGTAAACGGCAAGGCACCAACAGTTTTGCCACCCGTATTTTACCGCGCGATTTTCAACAAACAATTTTGCCGTTTCGCGTGAGTTTCTATTTACTCATCCAACTTTTTGCCCTGAATCTGAGTGTTTTTCAGTTGACGCGCACCTTAATCACTGCCGATAAAATTGACCCGCTGTTTGTCACATTTTTTGTGCTCACCATCGGCGTTTCGCTTTATCTTTTCAATAGCATTCAAGCCCGGGGCATCACCCTTGGCAAATTACTCTTGGCGAATATTGGGCTGGGGCTATTCACCCAGCTAGCATTGATCGCAACCAAAACAATCGTATTCGATCTGCCGTGGAGCCTCGTCGCCATGATCGTTGGTTTTCTCATTGGTTACATCATCATCCGCCTGACCAGTGGCACTATTTTATATTGGTGGCTTCCTCGTAAATCTGCTCGGCAAACTATTTTTTCAATGCGACCGGCGCTCTTTATCCGGAATACTGTCTTGGTCATTGTGACAATGCTATTTACGTTTAGCCTATTTGGCCCGGCCATTCCATATCTAACCGATACCCCGCTCGAAGGTCATGCTCAAGAGGAAGTTACGATCAATAATGATTTGACGGTGCGCACACCGGATACCTGGCGTAAAGTTCCGGCCTTTGATGGTGATTATTCGTCCTCAATTGAATACGTCCCCTTGGCCAAATCACTCATCGATATGGATAATCCGATGAGCCGTTTTGCTGGACAGCAGGTCAATAACTACTTTTACTCGGCCTTGCGCGGCCAGACTCTCACTACCATATTGCTAGATGCTGTAGGTGAGTCTATCGGGGATGTGTTTGATGAAATCAATTCAAACTTGGCGGGTTCCAACACACGTGTTCCATGGGAAGGCAGTGATTTCGGGCATCCCGTTGCCTCGTGGGTTTATACACCTAATGAGGATGAAGTTTTGACGCTAACAATTTGGGAATATCGCGCGCCCTTTAGTGGTTATTCAGCCAACGAACCTGTCGGTTATGTCTTGGATGTGGCTGAAGGTGGCACCAATACCAGTCGTTACCGCAATATCCGTGGGGATGGCTATGCTTTTGTTATTACGGATGACTCGACCGACGATATCCACTATTTGCATATTATTAACCGCAGTGGCATCGATTATTTTATGGTGGCGCGTAGTAATAACAGCCGCCTAATCAGCGAAGCGCAACCGATCATTGATGCAATTGCCGCGAGTGCTCAATAAACTGGTCGTGTTGGCTTGTGAACTGGAATGTATTAGTTTCGGGCTAGGTTCCCTCTCTGCCATAGAAAAAGAATAGGAGAGAGGGCTGGGGACTCACAAGGGTGGATTTTTATTTTCGCCGCATAATAAGCGGAAAAATACATAGATTTTTCCCTACCAGTTGCCTCGTTAGCTGGTAGTCCTAAACTTATGAACAGCACGAAACTGTTTTTCGCCGTTGCGGGTCCTAATTGTGACCAATCAAACAGATTAATAACATCATTGGTAGGGGGCATCTGCGTATGCCCCCACATCTAAACGATCAAACTAGTCTCGCCTAGTGCTTAACTAATCCGAAAAATCGGACCTTGGGCCCGAAACGGCAACCGATGGCCATCCGGGATGAGAAAGGCATGTTCACGCCGAATCCGCAAATTATCCTCAATCCAGCCATCCGTAATAATCAGGATGGGGCCTTTTTTCGGGAAATCTTCGGCTTTTTGCAGTAAATCCACCGCCGGTTGAAGCACCGTTCCGCCCCGACCTTTGATTTGAACCCGTCCCGCAATATCGTCCGGCGACATAAAACCGGCATCATACGGATGCGCATCACAGAAAATCACACGAGCGGCAGGCACATCCCGCGCTGTGCTATAACTTGCAATCGCGCCCAGTGCTTTCGCCAACAAATTGCGATCCATCGAGCCCGATGTGTCTAATACCACGCCAAAAGTCCGGGTATTATCCGGTTCATGCATATAGACATAGCGCGGACGCGGAATATCGGGCGTGCTCATTTGCCGACGACTCGGGCGTGCATAGGTACGATGCTTTTCCAGTGGCGGAAAAAATTCTTCAAACCATTGCGCCAGTTCGACATCCCACGGAATCGGGGGCACACTCAAGGCCCGAATTTCTTCGACCAAACCCGCTGGCAAGAATCCGCGTCCGCCGTGTTCATGATAGGTCAAACCTTGGGCCAAACAGCGCCGATAAAATTCATCTAATTCCATGCCATCGCGCGTGCTCCACCATGCTGATTCGGCGGGTTCAATCATATCGCCCAATTCTTTACCACGCAGGGTTCGTAAACGGCGAAATTGGCGCAGATTATTGACAATCAAGTCATACATACTCTCGGCAGATTCATTTTTGTACTCCGGATCGTACAAAATCCCAATAGCGGGACGCGTGCCAATATTCATTTCCACCAACCAGTTATTGATGACGTAGTCACAGGCGACATTCCAGTAGTAGGGATCCCGTCCTTCGCGTCGGCCATGATGCCGCAACCCGACATGCAAAAGTTCATGCGCCATAACGAAGCGCGCTTCATCTTGATCAAGGCCCGCCGCTGGATTCATATAGATTTCGCGTTGTTGCGCATCCACTGCCGCCACGGCAACCTGCATCCGTTGACAAATACGCGTATCTTCGATGATTGTAAAACTGGCCGCCAGTGATCCTAAAAGCGGATAACTGTTGATGAACCAGCTTTTAGCACGTTGCGAAACAGAGGACGAGCCATAGCGACGCAATTCATAGATCGACTCCAATTCACCCGCCGCCACATCGACCGCCACCTTGACTGCTTGTTTCAAGCCTGTCCCGAAAAGGCCTGCCCAATCGGGGTTACGACCCGCTCGACCATAGGGCGGAACTGTCTCCCAGAGCATGTCTACATAACCCACGCCCGATGTCCCAAAATCAGCGAGTTCAGGCGGCACACCATTTTTCACAAAGCGTAGATACAATTCCTCTTCCGACTGCCCTTTACCAATAGTCGGCATCCAGCGTTGATTGGGCGGCTTACCGATTTTTAGATCATTCAAGAAACGCGCCACGACCAAATCACAGGCCACATTCCATGCCAGCGGATCGGCTTTCTCCTGGAAGTGCTCCA
Organism: Anaerolineae bacterium; assembly: GCA_050303635.1. Classification (GTDB taxonomy): domain Bacteria; phylum Chloroflexota; class Anaerolineae; order Aggregatilineales; family J027; genus JAKEEQ01. The sequence continues at coordinate 2,417 of JBNLCD010000122.1, read as the reverse complement.
TCCCCAGATGCAACATACAATGCGCCAGCACATAAGTCCATTCCGCCGCCGTTGCATCCAGTTGCAGATTGTAAAAAATATTGCCTTTATTGCTCACGTGCGCCCACATATCCGCTGGCGCGTTTTTTTCTTGACGCGTCCACACCCGGTAATCCATGGGCGTGAATAAAGGATGCCACATAACTTGCTGGAGACCTTCTTGGAAATTAAGCGTGGCTTTTTGTTCCCGCGTCAGTTGGACGTGTTTTTTCTTATTGTTTTTGCCCATTTTCCTGTCTCACTAAACGCGGTAAATCCCGCACAATCTCCACAATAAACCAATTCGGTAATTCGTCGGTGCTCATTTGATCAGCCACCACCATTTGGGCCATTTCCAAATTGATATGCGCCAATTGCTTGAGTAAGGCCTTCGAACGATAGACCAATTCGGCTTGGGAACCTCGCAATTTACCATTTTGCGCGGGCAATTCTTTGGCCAAATGGGCGCGGAACGATTGCGCTAAGAAATACAAAATATCGCGATCTTCCGGCGCGGCAGGCCAGCTCATTTCGCCCTTGAGAATGGCGCTTAAACGATAATCCCCATGCACTTGCTTATAAAACGCTCTAAATTGCGTGGCGTGGGCAGGTGATAAACAGCCATAGGCCAACACCTCTAAACGCGCCTCATTGAGATTATCGCCATATTCATACATCGCATCGCTAAGCATATGCCAGGCGCGCGGTGTGGAAAATGGTTCTTCGTGCTTGGGTGGTTGCACCCACAAATGATCGGGTCGATTTTGAATATAATCCAAAATCAAGGGATGAATTTCGGCCCCATAGGCCCATTCCAACCAATCACGATGCGAAGCCTTTAAATGCACATGCACCATTCGGTTGAGCAAAGCGGATGACATTGTTTTGACAATAGCGCTATCTTGAGCACGATTACCCGCGCCAATCACAATCGAGCCTTCGGGCAGATGATATTCACCGATACGACGTTCATGAATCAGGCTATAAAACGCCTTTTGCACTTCATGGGAACACGCATTGAGCTCATCCAAAAACAAACAATATGGTTCATCCCGCGCAATCATTTTGGGTGGACAAAATTGGCTGGTGCCATCGACAATTTGCGGCACGCCAATCAAATCTTCCGGCGCCAATTGACTGCCCAACAGCGATACACAGTCTAAACCGACTTCATAGGCAAAGGCTTCGACCAAAGCTGATTTACCAATGCCGGGTGGTCCCCAGATAAAAACCGGACGCACAATCGCGACATTCAGCAAGAAGTCGAATAATTCTTTTTGAGATACGGTTGTTGTAGCGTTCATAGCTAAATTTTTATGCTTTCGTTATTTAGTTTTTTGTTTTGCACCGTACCCAACAAAAAACCGTGAGCAAACGGCCCACGGTTGAATTCACTATACAGGGTAGCGGGCACTCATCACCCGCCACATAGGATGTTATGACACATCCTCACCTTTGTGACAGGCAAACGTATTCGATTGTTTCTGAGAACTGAAATGTTGACTGCATATACGCTCAGGTTGCATGTTTGCCTCCATCATGTTTTGACTATCCATTGCAGTATAATTCATTTTTGCAATGAATGCAACTCGTTTTGAACTTTTATAACCTTTAAATATTCTTAAATGACTAAAAATACGCAAAATATTTCCCCGAATCCATCTAGAATAACGCAAAAACCACGGCATGCCGTGGTTTCATTTTCATTTATGAGTTTGATCGCAAATTTTGAAGTTTAACTTAAGCGTCTTTTTTCTCTTGATGCTTTTCCGCTTTAAGAGGATTAACTGGATTGGCAATAATGCCTTCATCATCATCAGGCGATTCGGCATCCCGCAAGGCACTAATCACCACCCATTGGCGATCAATCGGCAGGACCCAATGGCGCGTCTCAACGCCAGCGGCGGTAAATTCTTCGACCATCGCATTGGCCACCGCAAATGGATCTTCATCCGCGAAAGCCAACAAAATCCGGCCATCACCCGCCAGCGTCATACCCATACCGCCGGCCTCGTCCGCCGCTTGCCGAACTTTTTCGAGTTGGGGCATCAGTTCAGCATATTTATTGGCGAACAGTTGATAAGCCAAGGCCCGTTTGAGTAATTTATAATTGCCGTGGCGCAAGGCTTCTGTCATAACCAGAGTTTGGCGCATATTGCGAATTGCATTGTTGAGATCCGTGGTTTGCGGGAAGCGAATATCTTGGGCATCAAAACCTTCGATTTGCGGAATGACCATGACAACGCGTGTCGGCGGCACTTCAATTGAATCATAGGCCAGCGTAAACGGTTCGTTTGGCGTACTACTGCAAATCCCCAAACTCCCTAACATGGCGGTGATAATGCCTTCATACGGTAAATTGAAGCTCATGGCCATGCTCACCAAATCATCGCGCGTGA
>JBNLCD010000121.1:0-11981 GCA_050303635.1 Anaerolineae bacterium | reverse complement strand
AATCTACACTTGGTTATCCAATAAGTTGTTTAGTATTAAGCGAATAGTTCGAGTGAGGATCTTGCATGGCTAGGGCAAGATGCAATGTCTCCGGGCTAGACAAGGCCAAGAGACATTGCTGAAATTCAATTTATTCGTAAGCGTCGCCACTGCTGGGTGGTGGTGCAGATGGTGTTGACGGTGGCGGGCTGGCGACGGGTTGGGGTTGATTGGAACCCCCATTAGTTTGAGGTGGCGGAGCACTGGCATAAGGTGAAGCCCCATAAAGCGCGGCTTGTTGCACAGGATCGAGACCAAAGGCTTGCTCAATTTGGCCATAGTAATCTTCGCGTTCTTCAAACCAGCGTTTGGCCAGATTACCAATGGCTTGTGTTGCAAAGAAATTCACCACAAAACCGATAACCAGACCCACAACGGGGAAAATCTTGGCAAAAAGTTTGGGGATGGCTTTGGAAACAATTTTTCCAGTCGCTTTTTGAGCGCCACGACGGCCGGCTTTGTGAATTGCTTTGCGGCCAACTTTATCACCCAATTTCTTGAAGAGCTTGTTTACGCGGCCAACGGCACTTTTGCCTGCCTCTAAACCCACTTCTTTTCCAACTTCTTTAGCGCCGGAAATGGCCAAATCTTTGGCTTTGCTTGTGGCTAAAAATTCAGCGGCAATCTGCGCGGTTGCTTTACCAGCATTCTTGGCGGTTTCACCAGCCATAATCCAATAAACCATCATTTTGAGATCAGGATCATCGGGTTGTATGCCTGAGGCAAAAGCAATCATATAAACAAGTTCAGCTTCAATACGGGTGGTTACAACAATATCAACTGGCAACAGGAAAACCATTGTCACAAAACCGCCGACGCTGGTACCGGCCCCAACCCCACCCGTGACGAGTGAAGTCTGATTGATAAGATTTTTGATGACGCGATCTCGTGAATCGCGTTGATTGCCCTTCTGCAATAGTTGATAGCGTTTATAGACTTGTTGCGGATCGGGCAAAAATGCATCAATCAAACCACCTCCCTGCTCTTTGAGGGTAGCTGGCTCATTACTAAGTTGAGCTTGGGCATTTGGATCATACATAGACGCGATACTCCAATAAATTATGAACTTTAAAAAGGCGAAATCGCGTTAATTATAACGAGTGAACCAGATTTGCCAAGTTTTTTATACAGTTATTAATACTTCATACAGTAAAATATATTTATTTCAGATAGTGATGCATATGACAAATGCTACACGCCAAAAATCCGCGTGACACCCAAACTCTTCATGAAAATACTTAATGATAACGCTTAGGAATTATGTTTTCTGATTAGAGGTAAGGTGGCTAGCCATCACATTATTGAGGGCAGTGCGCACTTTGTTTAAATCCTCATGATTTTCAGGGAGTTCGCCGTAGCGTATCCCGACGTAGGCATCAATGATGGTGCTAACGGATTGATCACAATCGGGAAAGGCTTGGTAACAAGTCAAGCGATATTCATAAGGTGTTTCAGACTTTTTGCGGGGAAATCCGCGTTTTTTGGCTTCGCGCTCCAAACGCACATAAGCCCAGCGAATGGTTAAGGCACCCACTAAACCCTGTCCGATGCCAAAATTGCGTAAAATATCCAACGCATCAGCCAGCCGTTTCGTAAATTTCTTACGGAAATTACCCGTATCGCGCGTTCCACGACTGTCTTCTTCATCGAGGCCAATGATGTCATCCGTCATGGATGTTATAGCGAGGTAAATAAAATTGAGAATACTGATGACAAACAACAAAATAATGGTGATGGCGGCGAGTGTCAAAAAGGCATTGCCCAGAAATGAAATAGCTCCGCTCAAATCAATTTGGCCACCATCGACTGAAGGGGAAATTTCAACGCGGCGATGATCAGCCGAGGCAACGGATGCGCCGGTAAATGCATCTTCCATATAAGCAATAATAGGGCCGAAGATTTGTTGCATCAGCCACAAAAAGGGTGCAAACAACACAAATAGCAGAATGATGATACCTGTGCCAATAAACTTTAAGATATCAAATACGGTAGCGCGATCCATGCCCATGAAAACAATTGCGAGCAAATAGGCAACGCAGGTCACGGCGATGACCACACTCGCCAAAAAGCTGAGCCACGAAAAACCAAATTTACGACCGGCTAAGTGTTCAGCAATCTGCAAGGTTTGCGCACGGGCTAAGGCGCTGGACATCAAGGCGCTGGCGAAAAAGATTGGCATGAGGGTCAGCATATGGTCTTGAATTTGCAGGGTGCCGAGTATGGCGACCAGAAAATAAATCAATATGCCAAGACGCATTTGATAACTGGCACTGACGGGGGTAATTTCGAGTTTACCTAGTGCAAAACCCCGCATCCATAGAAATATCACGAGGGGTACATAGATAAAGCCATAGGGAAGATATTCATCGCCGACCAGCGCAAAAGCTTGCTGATAGCTGAAATCAAGGGCGGGGGCGGTATGGGTGGCCATCGGAATATAAGCTAGCGTGAGCAAGAGGCTTAAGAATGTTCCAATAAACTGAAATGGTGCTTGTTTATGCAGGCTAAAACGACGATAGATGAGATAGCGCCGTAGTAGGAGCGCGGCGGTGACATTCGCTCCAATAATGAGAATATTGGTTCCTAAATCTTCCGGGTATTTCGTGGATGGGGCACCCAAAGTCAACAGATCTAGCAAAGGGATGAGCCATAAAATTTCCGCGATGGTCAGAAAAACATAATTTAGGTCGCGACGCCAATTCCAATAGACTTGGGAAACGGGCAGTAACGTGCGCGGCAAGGTGATCAAAGATGGTCTATTCATGATGTTTAATCCCGTAAAAAATGAACAAAAAATAGCACTACCCTCTCCAATCATCCGGAGAGGGCGTTTTAGTAAGTTTTAGATCGTTGTTTTGAAAATGAAACGTGTACCTAGTTGTTATAGAAATTACTTCTGACTAGACACTTGGGTTCACTGGTGTGCTATTCATGAGGGTGTCCAGCGCGGTGCGGACTTTGTCTAATTCTTCATCGTTTTCGGGCAATTCACCGTAGCGAATGCCTACATAGGCTTCGGTAATGAGACGAACTTCACGATCACATTGCGGATAGGCTTTGTAACATTCACGGCGATATTCATAGGGTGTATCGGATGTTTTGCGGGGGAAGCCACGCTTTTTAGCTTCACGTTCCATGCGGGAATAAGCCCAGCGAATGGTTAACGCGCCTACTAAGCCACGTCCTACGCCGAAGTTACGCAAAAGACCGAGTGCATCGGTCAGGCGTTTAAACTGGTTGCCAAACGCCCGTCGCAAGCCACCAATCAGTTCACGTTCGTCAATATTTTCGGTTTCTTCAAGGCCAAGCGTGTCATCTTCGCGCGATAGAAGCAAGATATAGATGAAATTCAGAAGACTGAGCACAACTAGCGCAATGATAACAACGCCAATGGTGCTGATAACCGCATCGCCCAGAAAGTCAATGACCCCGCTTAAATCAATTTGGGTTACATCCTTAGCGGCGACAACTTCACGCGTACCTTGATCTTGAACATCCGGTGTTTGGCCCAGGAAAGCATTCTGGATGAAGTCAATCAATGGATTGAGGATTTGTTGGGCAAACCACAAAAACGGCGCAAACAAGATGAATATCACTAACAAAACGCCTGTCCCGATGATGGTAAGCACATCAAACACACCTTCGCGGTCCACATCGGCAAACACACTCGCCAACATATACCCGGCAAAGGTCACAACCAGAACCAGCGCAATGATAAAGCCGAGCCACGAGAGGCCAAACTGGCGTTCGCGGAGTTCTTCCTCGATTTGCAAGGTTTGGGCACGGGCAAGCGCGGTAGACATTAAAGCACACGCAAAGAAAACGGGCATTAGTGTCAACATATCAATTTGGATTTTATGAGTGCCGATCACGGCGATCAAGAAATAGAGCAAAATCCCCAAGCGCATTTGGATACTGACACTCACGGGGGTAATTTCTTGTTTGCCGAGGGTGAAACCACGGAACCATAAGAAGATAACGATGGGGATATAAACCACACCGCGCGGGAAATATTCATCCCCGACCAATTTAAAGGCCGCGCTAAAGTCAAAATCAGGCGTGCTACTATATCCTGTGGCCATCGGCACGAGTGAAATGGTCAAACCAATCGCCAGGATGAGCAACCCGAAAAAAATTGATATTTGCTGATTGGGTTCGACGCGCTTGTACACCATATAGCGGCGTAAAGTCAGGGCGATAATTACATTGCCCCCAATAAGGAGAAGATTGTTGCCCAATCTATCAGGATAGACATCATCCGGCGCGCCCATTGTGACTAAATCCATTAAGGGCACGAGCCAGAGGATTTCAGCAATGGTCATGAAGAAATAGTTTAAATCTCGCCGCCAATCCCAACGACGGCGGATTTTCGTGCCTTCTCCGGTATTTTGAGTATTCGCTTGCACACTCATTCGCTAGTTTCTCCTGATAGCGTTGGTTCGGCACTGGCTTCGGCCGCCAATCTTTCAGCCTGTTGACGCAAATAGCGTTGGCGCGGTGTTTCTTGAGTTGGCATTGTGAATGGATCGTCGGGGTTTTCGGGGCTAGCCGCCAAAATCATGTCTTCCGGTACTTCAATATCATTGTCTTCAACTTCAATGGGTAAATGATAGGTACGGATGCCATGAACGTCCGGTGGCGCATCTTTGCCTAAGACCACCCACGAAACACGGCGGCCATTTTGCTTTAAGCGTAGAGATGAAGTGGCAATTAGATCGCTAATATAGGGCGAGATAACCACAAAGGATGCCCCAACGGGTAACCGTGGACTTTCTTGAAGCAAATGTTGGCCAAATTCAGCGGTTACGTAATACCGCATACTGGCTAACATTTCCAGCAAACGCTTGAGTTGGTTATAACGGCGGCTGGGTGCTAAACGGAAAGGTTGGTCAGAACGCGCGACCGCTCCATTACAACTGATCCCCACCGCATAACCTTCTTCAAAGGCCCATTTGGCAATGGAACTGGCCATGGTCAGACTATATTCGAGCATGGCAGGCCAATAACCGTGCCAGTAGTTTTCAAAACTGGCGATATTGAGCGCCAACACCAAACTGATGCCACGGGTTGGTTCAAAAATCTTGGTTTGCAAATTTCCGGTGCGTGCGGTCGCTTTCCAATGCACGGTGCGGAAACTGTCTTGGGGTTGATAATCACGAACCCCCATGATCCGATTCGGGTCTTCGAAGAGGCGGCGTTGGACGCGCTTATCACCGAAAGGATCATGTAAGGGAAAGCCTAATTCATCAATGGTCTTGGTTTCAGGATAAACGACCAGATATTGGCGGCGGTCATCTTTGACATAAAGCCGTTCAAAGAGGCTAAATGGATCACCAGAGAGCAAATTGGCAGGGCCCACATCATACAGGCCACGTTTTAAGCCCTTGAGCTCAAAACGGCGGCGCACTCGTTCATACCAGCGCAGGGAATAGGCGTTCATGAGGAAGCCGACTGTCGGATCACCATCACTGCGTGACATATATTTGTCGTCGGTTGTTGGAAAAGCGGAGGGCCATGTATCATCAATTTGCATCCATGTGACCGGCAACCATTTCCGATTTTCAACGATGATTTCCACTTCAGTGGTTTCATCCGGAAAAACGTGGGTATGATGAAATTTACGGCGATAAGCAATCCCGCTGAGGGTGCTCCGGCTCCACAACCAAGCAACACTGACCACTAGCAAGAGGAAAGCGGACATGGCCATGAGGGCCTGAACATCAAAAATCACAGCCGCTAAAAAGGCAATAATGCCCATACTTACCCAACGGTGATTGATGAGCGCATTTAAGCTATCACCACTATGCTGAATTAACTCACTATCAAGATCTTCTTCGGTAACTTCGGCGTCTTCGATATCATAAGCCGCTATCTGGCCGGCAGAACTATCCTGGCTAAGCCCGACACTACGTCGTCGTTGCATACTGATTTCTCTTTAATTCTATTCGACGGGAACGGGAACTGTATCGACCAAATCCTCGATAATTTCGACAGAGGTACGCCCCCGCAAAACCGTTTGGGGACTGACCAAAATCCGGTGGGTCAAAATATACGGTGCCAAGAATTTGACATCATCGGGCAAGACAAAATTGCGGTCATCAATCGCCGCCCAAGCCTGCGCTAGCCGATATAATGCCATAGAAGCACGCGGACTAGCCCCCAAGTCAAGTTCTTTATGATCGCGGGTTGTGCGCACAATGTTTACGACGTAATTTTGCACGGCTTCACCAACACGAATTTGGCGCACATCATCAATCGCTTGCAAGACCTCATCCGCCGGAACCACAGGTTGCAAATCATCAAGTGGATCACTGAATTGGAAACGTTCCAAAATGCGGTTTTCTTCAGCTTCGTCCGGATAACCCACACTTAAGCGAATCATGAAGCGGTCCAGTTGGGCCTCTGGCAAAGGAAAGGTTCCTTCGAGTTCAATCGGGTTTTGGGTAGCCATGACCATGAAAGGACGTTCGAGTTTGAAGGTGTCGCCTTCAAGCGTGACTTGTCTTTCTTGCATCGCTTCTAGCAAAGCACTTTGCGTACGCGGGGTCGCGCGGTTGATTTCATCCGACAAGACAATTTGGCTCATGATAGGGCCGGGCCGAAATTCAAATTCTTGGGTTTTCTGATTGAAATAATAAAGCCCGGTCACATCGCTTGGCAAAAGATCGGGCGTGAATTGAATCCGTTGGAAGCTACTTCCAATGGAGGCCGCTAGCGATTTGGCGAGAGTTGTTTTCCCCGTTCCGGGAACATCTTCGAGCAAGATATGGCCTTCTACCAAAAGGGTAGCTATGGCCAAATTAATAACTTCAGTTTTACCAACAATAACTTGTTGAATATTTTCACGAATGCGCGCGGCAGTTTGAGCGACAGTCATTAAAAATCCTTTTTAGATGGGTTTAAGAGTGCGAATATTATACAACCTCATTATTTATACTGACAGGCAATTTTGCGGTTCAAAATTAACTGTTAACTCGGAGGCTTACGCCATTTACATATGCTAAGAACAAGGCATGGAAAAAGTGTTTAAAATCACGAATAGTGGCATCATCTTCTTCATCAAAGCGAATCAACAACGGCAATTCGTCTTCGACTTTGTCCGCATCAACTGAAATGACGCCGCCATTCATCAACCAGAAAATATCATCAGGCGTTAAATCATCACGCGGAATGATATTGAAAAAGAGCAAGATCATTGCGGCATGGCCGGGTTGAATATTGCCGACCATGAATAACATTTCAAAAATTTGGTCGCTGGTAACAATATTATCTTCTTCGACATAAGGACGCGCGAGGGTGTCGTGGCTGACCATATAGACACCTTCTTGATGCCGCAATGGGCGCGCGGTTTCGCCATCATAGTTATATTCTTCAATACCCCGCAACATGATATGCAACAAAGGATGTCCGGACCGAGGGAGCTTTTGGAGCAACCACAACTCGCCCGCTTCCGAAAGTGGGTAGTTAATCGAGGCCACACAACCAAAGGGTTGATTGGTGCGATTAACCGGACAGCCATAACAGTGTTCGGAGACTTCGTCCAAAATAGCGGCTTCGGCGAGCAAATCACCGACCATGATGGTTTCAGTCATTTCTTCACCATCAGATGACCGTTTGGTCAGTTCAAAGCCAATTTCTTCGGCGGGACGATGATCACCTTGTTCACGATAGAGCTTGATCATGGCCTCGGCACGGTCACGGGCTTTTAACCGTTCAAGCATACCGTCCGTCGTTAAAATATCCTTGGGGATGCAGGAAAATTCAATAATTGTTTCAATTGCCATAAAGTCTTTCATCCTGTTGAAAAAAATGATTGACGGGAGTGCGTCCATGACCAATTTGCCAATCCTGCGCCGCACTCAACGCATTATGTAAATAGCGATGCGCTAAATGGACAGATCTATTGGTACTTTGCCCGCGTGCGATATAAGCGGCAATCGCCGACGCAAAGGTACAGCCTACACCATGTGGATTGGAAATAGGTAAACGCGGCGCAATAAGTTCGTAGAATTGTTGGCCGTCAAATAATAAATCGAGCACCATATCGGCCCGTTGCGATTCTGCTAAATGGCCACCTTTCATTACAATGGCCCGTGGTCCAAATTCCTCATAAATACGACGCGCGGCAGTTTCCATGTCATCTTGGTTATTGATCACTTCCATGCCGGCTAAGAGGCGGGCTTCGTCAAGATTGGGCGTGATGATTTTGGCGCGGGGGAGCAGTATTTTTTGATAGGCGCGAATGGTATCGCGGGAGACGATCAGGTCGCCGGCACCATTGACCAAAACCGGATCGACGACAAGCGGAATGCTGGATGGTAAATAGGCTTGAAGGTGCGCAATCACTTCTGCATCACCCAAAAAACCCATTTTGATAGCATCCGCACCAATATCGTTCAAAACTGTTTCAACTTGGATTGTCACAAATTCAGGAGATAGATGTTGAATGGCGTGGACACCCTCAGTATCTTGGGCAGTAATCAGGGTGAGCGCTGATGAGCCAAATACACCGAGAGCGGTTAATGTTTTTAGATCAGCTTGAACACCCGCACTTCCACCTGAATCAGAGCCTGCAATTGTCAGAACGCGCGGTGGATTATGAACCATAACTGCTCCTTCACTGTAGCGGAATGAGTCTGGACTACTACTAAAAAATACACCCAAATCCGGCGGAAGTCTTCTATCTACAAGGTAATGCTTGTTCTGGTCAACTTCATAAGCTATGTCCAACCTGAGCTTATTTTAGCGATTTCTATGGGCGAAGCCAAATGCTTCAGGTAAACTAGAGGAGTTCGTTAATTAAACAAAGGATAAATTCTTCATGGCTAAGCAATATGATGCCCCGCCTGCAATGTCAATTGACCCCAACAAGACCTATAAGGCAACCTTTAAGACTGAAAAAGGTGAATTTGTCGTTGACCTTTTCGCCAAAGAAGCCCCCATTACTGTGAATAATTTTGTTTTCCTCGCCCGTGATGGTTACTACAATGACACTACTTTTCACCGTGTGATTGGTGGTTTCATGGCCCAGGGTGGCGATCCTACCGGAACCGGGCGCGGTGGTCCGGGTTATCGTTTTGATGACGAAGCCGGTGCCTTAGCCTTGCCCCATGATGGCGCAGGCGTTTTGAGCATGGCCAATGCGGGTCCGAATACCAATGGTAGCCAATTCTTCATCACCCACGGCGCAACCCCTCACTTGAACGGGAAACATGGTGTATTTGGTAAAATCAGCGAAGGCTTGGATGTCATGATGGCCATTCGCGAACGTGACCCCAATGAACGCCAACCCGGCGATGCGTTGATTAGCGTTGAAATCAGCGAATCCTAGGTAAAGTTTTAGTGTAGCGATACACCGGTGAGTTGATTGAAACTCCAGAGCCCCTATCAATATGTTATTGGTGGGGGATTTTTTTTGCCTCTATGTGACGTGAGTTTTAGTAAGGCAAGGGCCTGATGCGGTTTGAATAATTGAACGGAATATGTAGTTACGGACGGGATGATGGTAATTGTCATTTAAAACGGGTAAAAAACGAGCGGACACGCAGGTCCGCACATACTAGGTCTCAGCTTGTTCCGGTCCGGCAGGGGTAAGCCTTGGCAAAATCTTTTTCCCGATTAATTTTACAATAACCATTATGCTGTCCGCCATCGATATCCCCATTATTTTTTCAAAGATCATAAGTCGCAAGTAAAGCGGTAACATTTTCCATACGAGAAGCGCGGTAGGCTTAAGCTGTACCGCTATGTATAAAAACAAGCATGCTCAAGCAAGCTGTGATTCTTGTACTCGACATTCCCAATCAATTATGAGACAGATCAATAAGATCCTTGTTAAAGGAATAGTTTAGCGGTGAATTGATTTGGTAACCCCACATTAATCATCTAATTCTGAGCACGCGACCAAACCACAACTCACGTTATAGGTGACTTGTTTGATTGGCTAATCACACAAGTTTTGAATCCATGCAGAAATATCTCAGATGGGATATTTTGATGCCTCGCTATTTTTCATAACATGATCTAGTCAACTACTTCAATCAGTAGTTTTAATCATAGAATCAGGAGATCATCTATGCTTCATTCACGGAAAAGACTAGTCATCATTGTTATGATTTGTTTTGCCTTGGTCTTATCTGGCAACATTATTCATTTTGCGCATGCGCAAGACAATGCCGAAGCCATTGCTTTTGGCGAGAACAAACAAGGTCAAGTCGTCGCTAATCAAGCAACGTTATATATGCTCAACGTCGAAAGTGGCGATGTGGCCGATATCACGGTGTTGGCATTTGACTTTGTACCCACCGTGCAAATCTTAGATCAAACCCAAGCCGCAATTGAGTTTTCACACGAAAATGAAAGTGATGAGACAACCATTCAATTGCAACATAGTTTTGCCACCAGCGGAACCTATTATCTAGCTATTCGGGCTAAAGATGCCGCGAGCAGTGGTCTTTTTGCGATCAGTTTAGCACGCGGTGAACGTAATTTGCCGGCTGGTGTGCCACTCGGTGCAGGACAAGCGCTTGAGGGAACCGTTATTGATGCCCAAACGCCGAGCGTTTTTGATTTCGCGACAAACCCTGAACAAATTGTAAATGTGCATATTCGGTCTTTGACAGACGGCTATCATCCGACGGCCACGATTTTGACCGAACAAGGTGAAGTTGTGGGAAGTTTTAGCAATCCGCGATTGCTGGGCATCACATTCACACTGGCTCCGGGTAATGAGAACCTCAAACTTGTTGTTGAACAAGGCAGTTTTTCTGCACCAGCTACCTTTGAGGTTAGTCTGGCAACGGCAACTGATACAAGTACACCTGCGCCGGTTGCAACGCAATCACCCAGTGATGGCAATGGCAATTCAGGCAATAGCACACCGGACTTAGGGGTTGGTTTGGCAACCGCGCCAACAACAGGTTGTTATGTTAGTGTGAATCAACGCACCAATATCCGCAGTGGTGGCTCAACCAGTCATCCTATTATCGCTGTGTTGGGAGTCGATGGTTTCTTAGCTGTCACAGGTTATAACTCGGCCAACAGCACGTGGTATCAAGTTGCTATTCCCGATGGACGGATCGGCTGGATGTCAGCTACGGTTGTCCAAACTGGTGGGAATTGTGCTAATTTAGCACTGGCTAATTACACACCGATTGAAACGCCAGAGCCCACTCAACAACCGACAGCAGTCATTGTGTCCCATTCACAATCGTTCCAAACGAACCAAGTGCACGATGACCGTTCGGCCAACGGGACTCTTTCAGCGCCAGAGGGTATTAATCAGGAAATCATTACCATCAGTATGGCTCCGCGCGAAGGTGAAGCCCGGACTCCGGGTGATCAACTCAAAGTAGAATTTGAATTGGTTTGTACGGGGACAGGGATGGAATATGTCAATGTATCAGGTATATCCGCCAGTTGTAACTCAGGCGAAGTCACGGCTTACTATACAGTGCCTGACAACCCAGAAACACCCATCACGATTACCATCGTCATCAGTTTACCCCCGAACCAACCTGCTTCGGTTGACTGGGACTTTTACATCGACATCAATAACTAGGTGCGTTTTGGCTAAGCAAGCAAGGGCCTGAAGACCCTTGTTACAGGCATAATCTAGGGTTAAATATTAGTCATAAAAAATGGGCGGAAATTTCCGCCCATTTGCTTATTCTTGTGCTGGTTCGATGTCCAGTTTGCCCCGTTTTTCAGCCCAATTCGTTAGAACCGGAATACGGGAGCGTTTGCCACTATAGGCTCGGAAGCCAAGGTACCATGAATAAAGCCACAAAAATGGTCCAAGCGGGAATAAGATAAACATCACGACCCATAACATCCGGGCATGCACTAAATGCCAGCGGATAAACTCAGTATCCCAGTCATCGATCATACCGGCAAATAACGTCAAAATACCCGTGGGATACAGCAAAGCACTAATCATAAAA
>JBNLCD010000120.1:0-11986 GCA_050303635.1 Anaerolineae bacterium | reverse complement strand
ACCTAGTAGCCTGCTATGTGCGTGACACTGCTTTTCAGTTAGGGGCCAACACTCTATAAGATTGGGTGTCACGTTTGCTCGACTACGTGCGGCGTTAGCCACCACGAAAATCGACAGTAGATACCCACCCTGCACCTGCAGGTTCCAAACCAATGCAGTAACACGGCATAGCGGGTCAAAATTAACAAGTAGTATACGGGGTGTGGCGCAGTTGGTAGCGCGCTGTGTTTGGGACGCAGAGGTCCGCGGTTCGAGTCCGCGCACCCCGACACCTTCTGATTATTTCCTCGAATCAGAATTTTCCCACCTACTCAATCTGAAAAAATTCACAACCTTAGTTTCGCGCGCCTTGCTACAATTAGGTTTGCCGCACTTCATCATCAATGTTCGCAGAATAACCCCACGCCATCTATACTTACAATCAGCTTCGACCTCTGTCTAGAAAGGCTCGTGACTAGCATGGAACGACGTAATTTCCTTAAATTTTTGATGGCGGCAGGATTATTATCTGTCTCGCAGTCCAATCGTCAGAGCTATGCTCAAACTTCAGTGGATGTCTTGGTTATTGGCGCAGGAATTGCCGGATTAGCCGCCGCCCAACGGCTGACCGAGGAAGGTTACACGGTACGTATTCTTGAAGCGCGGAACCGGATTGGTGGACGTATTTGGACAGATAGATCCATTGATAATATTCCGCTTGATTTGGGCGCATCATGGATTCATGGCATCGATAACAACCCTTTGTTAAAGCTTGTTAAACAGCTTGGCGATCCGACTCTGCCAACAGACTATGAAAATATTATTGTGTATACCGCTGATGGCACCGCGATTGATGAGGCCGACGGCGCAGAATATCTTGAATTATTTGAAGAATTGATGGGTGATATTGCCGATGAAGTAGAGGATTTAGATACCGATATTTCATTGGGAGCGGTGTTGCAAGCTTGGGTTGAAGAAGAAGAACTTGATGACGAAGAAATAGACATTCTCAACTATTTAGTGAATGCCTTTATTGAGCATGAATATGCGGCAGATGTGGATACACTTTCGGCGCAATATTGGAATGAGAATAATGAATTTGATGGTGAGGATGTCTTATTGCCGGTTGGTTATAATCGCATTGTCAATTCACTCGCCTTGGCTTTACGAATATCAACCAATGAAGTTGTCGCAAAAATCACCTTAAATAACGACTCAGTGGAAGTAACCACCAATAATCAAACATGGTATGCGGACGCAGTCTTAGTTACTGTGCCGCTAGGTGTACTGAAAGCTGGACATATTCAATTTAGTCCACCTTTACCAACGACTAAGCAAATGGCCATCGACAAACTGAATATGGGGGTTCTCAACAAAGTTTATGCCCAATTTCCATATGTATTTTGGGATGAAGATGTCGAGATTATTGGCCGTATTGATGAAGATATCAAAGGGCGTTGGGCGGAGTTCCTCAATGTCGCCTATTACACTGACAAGCCTATCTTATTAGCGTTTAATGCGGGGACGTTTGGCCGTGAAATTGAAGCTTGGTCAGATGATGACATTATTGAAGATATGCTAAACAGGCTCCGTAAGATTTATGATGATGTGCCAAATCCCGCGAATTATTTGATTACCCGTTGGGGACAAGACCCTTACACTTTAGGTTCCTACAGTAGTTTAGGAGTGGGAGCAACTCCGCGTGATTGCCGCCGTTTAGCTGAACCTATCGGGGATCAGATTTTCTTTGCAGGTGAAGCAACCAACCCAGAATACATTGGTACGGTACACGGGGCCTACTTGAGTGGGCAACGTGCGGCTGATGAAATCATCGATAGTTTGACATAAAAACAAAGTGGGTGGCGTAACATCATTTAACGCCAAGTTTTTTGAGCTCATCATCAACAAATTTCTCAAAATCATTGAGCCTGCTGTCTATAATGCTTCCTGATTGATCCCAATCCTCGCGGGAAATATCGTGTCGGCGGTGATAATAATCTTGCTCACGCGGAATACGATCCCAACGAAGCCAATCAATGAGAAATTCTTCTTCGAGTTTATTGAACAAGTGATCAACTAAATCCCAATATTTTTTCAATAAATTCTCGACCCGTCGATGACGGAGATTATTTCTTATATTGGCTAGTCGGCGGAAATCGCCTAAATAATAAAAATGGGTACTGCAAGCATCTAACTGTTGGAGGTTGCGGTAGGTTTTACGCAAACGGCCAATTTGGTTATTGGGATGAACAACGCCGATATTGTCCCATAAGACATGGCGTGTATCTTTGGCTAAAAGGGCCAAGCGGCGATATTCGATCTGGAAGGATTTCGGGTCATCTATATCAAGATTAATGCCATTAGTCTTGCCATCATCTAGCCACTGAATGTGCTTAATTTCAGGGGGAAGCTGACACGGGGCTAACTTGACCGGGACAATGAATTTCCCCTTTTCAACTGCATAGGCACACTCGCGGCGGCAAAATTCTGATTGGGTGCTATTTTTGGTGGCTAGAAAGATGAAAGCCTGACAGTTATCAATTTTGCTAAAAATTGTATTTTCCCATGTGGTGCCAACTTTGAGATGTTTATCCACCCAAATAGAATAGCCGCTGTCCTGAATTTCACTGCAAAAGGTATAGCATAGCGCTATATCTTCATGTGCGTATGAGATAAATATATAATCAGCCATGTCTCTCGCATCCTAATCTGTCTATAGGTTTATTATGACGTTGGGATAGAGACACGCCAATTGAGGAAACTCCCATTATTCAGGTGTTTTTATACACTCAAAATATGGCAAGATTGTTTTGATGTGACACAAGTTTTATCTACTAGGTCTGAACGAGTTTAATCTCGATGCGTTCTTTGTTTTGCCCGACATTTTTGCGTTTGAGGCGAATTTCACCGACTTCACCTGTTGATTTGGGATGTGTACCGCCGCAAGAAACTTGGGCAAAGCCTTTGATTTTCCAGTAACGACGTTCATTTTCGATATCACTGAAAGCGCTGATAATTGAATGATCTTGCTCAATGAGGGCTTTGGCCTGTTCGTGAATCTCAGCCAGAAATGTGTTGAAATTTTCGGGCCAATCAAAATCTACGCGCGCCTTATCTTCAGCAATATGCGCGCCAATTTTCTCGATACCGGGAATGCGTTGATAGACTAGTTCCAATACAATTTCGGTGGCAAAGTGAAGTCGCATTAAACGATAACGACGTGGCCAATCGAGTTGTAAATCGACACTATCACCGACTTGCAAAGTGTGGTCAGCCGGCAGGGTATAGAAAATCTCGCGGCCATCTTTACGCGCTTGAAGGACAGGATAGTTCGCAATGGTGCCTGTATCACTTTCTTGACCGCCTGTTTCTGCGTATAAAATTGTCTCAGCGAGTGTGAGGATTGCCCCGTCACAAGTGGCTACAGTGGTTTGATGTTGAGTTAAATAGGGATCATCCCAAAAGCGTTTCTTGGTCAATGGAGGCGCCTTTGCTTCGCAATCAATATACTGTTATTGACCTTATAATATTTGGCCATAGATCGCAACTTGTATTCTTCACCTATTGAAGCACCTATCCCCGTTCGCTATAATCGCTCAAGAGCCAATTCAAACGAGAGCATGAAGGGGACGATTTATTTTGAACGATCAGCAAAGTATTACACTGCAATCCGTCATTCAAAAATTGAATGCTTTTTGGGCGGAGCAAAACTGTATTATCTGGCAACCCTATAATGTGCAATTAGGGGCTGGGACTGGTAATCCGGCCACGCTGTTGCGTGTGTTGGGTCCTGAACCGTGGCGCGTGGGGTATTTGGAACCGAGCATTCGTCCAGATGATGGTCGCTATGGTGAAAATCCCAATCGGATGCAACAATTTTATCAATATCAGGTCATTTTGAAGCCTGATCCCGGCAATCCGCAAGAACTTTATTTAAAGAGTTTGCAGGCGATTGGTATCGACCCCTTACAACATGATATTCGCTTTGTCGAAGACAACTGGCGGAGTCCAGCGCTTGGTGCGTGGGGGCTTGGTTGGGAAGTGTGGCTCGATGGCCAAGAAATTACCCAATTCACCTATTTCCAACAAGCAGGCGGAATTAATCTTGATCCGGTCAGCGTGGAAATTACATATGGACTGGAACGAATTGTATTAGCCTTGCAAGGTGTGGAAGCTGTTTGGGATATTGATTTTACCCAAGGCGTGAGTTATGGCGATATTTTCCATCGCGCCGAAATTGAACACTGCAAATATTATTTTGAATTGGCCGATGTAGATGGTCTCAAACAAGTCTATGAAACCTATGAAGGTGAATATAAACGCGCGTTAGATGCGGGGGCGGTTATTCCGGCGTATGACTATGTGCTGAAATGCTCGCACCTGTTCAATATTTTGGATACGCGTGGCGCAATCGGGGTTACCGAACGGGCATTTTATTTCCGTAAGATGCGGGATATGACACGCAGTATTGCCAAAGCGTATGTGGCACAACGCGAAGAATTTGAACATCCGTTTATGCGCTACAGTGAAGTGTGGGGCATGCCGGAACGTTTGGAACCGACCGTGGTTGTTTCACCAGATCCACCAACTGAACCTGCAGATGTATTGCTCGAAATTGGTGTCGAAGAATTACCCGCCGACGATGTGGATTTAGCAATTGCTCAATTAGAGGAACTTGTCCCGATACTGTTTGATGATTTGCGTCTGGCACATGAAGGAATTGAAGTTTTTGGGACACCGCGCCGCATCGGTTTTATTGCAAAGAATGTTGCACCCCATCAACCAACGGAAGTGCGTGAAGTTTCCGGTCCGCCGGCTGAGCGTGCCTTTGATGCGGATGGTAATCCGACCAAGGCCGCGATTGGTTTCGCCAACAAGCAAGGTGTAGCGCCTGAGGACTTGCAACAAAAAGAAATTAAAGGTGGGGTTTATGTTGTGGCTGAAGTCACCGATGAAGGTTTACCGGCCCCCCAAATTCTGGCAGATGTCTTGCCTGAATTGATTGCCCAAATCAAATTCCCCGAAAATATGCGTTGGAATGACAGTGGCGTCAGTTTTTCACGGCCTATTCGCTGGATTACGGCACTTTATGATGATCGTAACTTGCGGTTTGAATATGCGGGCGTCATCAGTATGAATCGGTCGCGGGGAACCCGACCTGACGGTTCTCCTGAATTTACGGTGAAATCAGCGGGTAAGTATAAAAAAGCAATGAAGAAACTTGGGATTATTCTCGATCGCGAAGAGCGTCGCGCAGAAATTCTCAAGCAAATTAATCAATTGGCCGTCGAAGTGAAGGGCGTCATTCCCACCGACAAAGGTTTGCTGGATGAAGTCACCAATCTGGTTGAACAACCAACTGCTTTGCGGGGGAAATTTGATCGCGAATTTTTGGATTTGCCACGTGAAGTTCTCGTGACCGTGATGCGTAAACACCAACGCTATTTCGCGATTGAAGATGCGAATGGTAATTTGTTGCCGTATTTCATCGCGGTGCGTAATGGGAATGCGGAACACCTTGATAAAGTCATTCATGGGAATGAACATGTCTTGATTGCCCGGTTCACCGATGGTTCTTTCTTCTATCGCGGCGATATTCAAAAGCCGCTAGAAAGCTATTTGCCCCGTTTGGGCACCTTGACCTTCCAAGAAAAATTGGGTTCTATGCTCGACAAGAATAATCGCGTCGCGGAAATGGTTGAACCCTTTGCTGAACTACTTGATGTTGAACGGAGCGTGACTAAGATTGCCCAACGCGCCGCGCATCTGGCCAAAGCTGACCTCGCAACGCAAATGGTCGTCGAAATGACCTCATTGCAAGGCACAATGGGACGCATTTATGCCAAGCAAAGTGGTGAAAAACCTGAAATAGCCGATGCTATTTTTGAACATTGGTTGCCCCGCAGTGCGGATGATATTTTGCCCCAAAGCCAAGCTGGTATCTTATTGGCTTTACTTGATCGGTTGGATAGTTTAGTCGGCTTATTTGCCGCAGACTTAGCGCCAACCGGGAGTGCTGATCCATTTGCGATGCGGCGCGCCGCTTTGGGCGTTATTCAAATTTTGCTTGAGCATAAGATGGTCGTTGATTTATATGAGGCGATTGATTTGGTCGCCCAACATCAACCCATTGAAGTCACCGCCGAACATAAAGAATCTGTTCTCGGCTTCATTGCAGGTCGTTTGCAAGTCTTGCTCAGTGAAGAAGGGCATACCCATGAAATCATCTGGGCAGTGCTCAATGAACAAGCCAATAATCCAGTACGGGCGTTGCAAGGGATTGCCGAGCTCGAAAAATGGGTTGAGCATGAAGATTGGGAATACCTGCTGGATACGTATGCGCGTTGTAAACGTATGGTGCGCGAACTGAAACCTATTGAATTGCGGGCGGATGAGTTTAAAGAAGAAGCTGAAAACGACCTCTTCAAAGCTTATTACAAGCTCAGTCATCGGTTACATCCTGGCGAACACAATGTGGACCGTTTCATGGCCACTTTTGTGAACTTGGCTCCGCATATTACAAACTTCTTCGATGAAATTCTGATCATGGATGAAGATGACAAGGTGCGCGAAAATCGACTAGCTTTGTTGCAACATATTGCTAATATGTCGCACAACTATCTTGACTTCACCCAAATGCCGGGGTTCTAATATCGGCAAATAACGAATAGACAGAAGAGGCCACGGCGTACTGTGGCCCGACGTGCGAAAGAGGCGGATTTCATAATCCGTCTTTTTTTGTTTAATATATTGAGCTATAAAAAGCTCTTGTCATTTTTAAACAATTCAAATAAACTTTAAATGTATCGATAATTAAAAGAAAGGAGAAAATGATGAAAAAGATCGTATCATTGTTCAAGCGTGATTATGAAGGAACACGCTTGGTATATGATGAAGTGGTAGAAGGTGCAGAATGGGTTATGAATGGCGAAGGATATCCTACTGAAAAAGTGGATGGCACGAGCTGTTTATATAAAAATGGCGTTCTCTACAAACGTTATGACCGTAAAGTATCTAAACAAGCGAAGAAGAAAACGAAAGATTTTCGCGCTGAAGATTTTAAACCGGCACCGGATGGCTGGATATCCGCGGAGGACAATCCCAATTTTTATACAGGGCATTGGCCGGGTTGGTTAGCCATTTCAGATGGGCCTGACGATCAATGGCACCGTGAGGGTTTAGCTAATACGCAAAGCCAAGGTGACATGGAAGAAGGCACTTATGAATTGATTGGGCCTAAGATTCAAGGCAATCCTTATCAATTGGCAAACCATATTTTACACAAGCACGGAGAGCCATTAACAATTCAGTTTGATGAAGACGTGCCGCGCGACTTCGCTGGGTTAAAGCAGTGGCTCACTGAACATGAATTAGAAGGCATTGTCTGGCATCATTCAGATGGACGAAAGGTCAAAATTAAGCGACGTGATTTTGGCTTAGTGTGGCCACCGGAAGCGTGAAGAGATGATGTGTATGAGGTAGGTATTGTTAAAGACGATAGCCTGCCTCATTTTATTATGTGTATTGGCAAAATTCTTTGAGCAATCAATTTCTCTCAAACAAGTACTTCTGCAAAATCTCTTGATCAACCTCAACACCTATTCCGAATCCATCCGGTGGCGTGAGCGTGCCATCCGCATTGAGCTCAAATGAACGGGTAAGATCTTCTGCGAAATAACGATCTGTAGCGGAAATGTCGGCGGGTAGTGTGAAGCCTGATAACGCCGCAAATTGTAAAATACCGGCACGTCCAAGCCCCGTTTCCAGCATACCTCCGACGCGTATTTGTAAATCATGCGCACGCCCAAACTGATATATTTTGAGGGCTTCCGTAAAGCCGCCCACTCTCGCGGGTTTGATATTAATGACACCCACGGCAGAGAGCTGGCGAACCAATTGAGTATCAGCTAGCGAACCAATGCTTTCATCCAAGCAAATTGGAGTTTGCATATGCTGACAGGCTTTTTGATGGGATAGTAAGTCACGCGCTGGAAACGGTTGTTCAATCAGGAGTAAATTGAGTGCATCCAGTTTATATAAAGCTTCTAAATCCGCATTAGCATAAGCGCCATTAGCATCAACCATGATTTGGATCTCAGGAAATTCAGCGCGAATTATTTGTAAAAGTCGAGTATCTTGATGCGGCGAAACTTTGAGTTTGAGCGCGCGATAGCCTTCGTTTATACGTTGTTGAACAATTGCTAGAGTTTCTTCAACCGTCGGCTGAATACCGACCACAACGCCACTTTTTACGCTCGGTTGGGTGGGAATTTCTTCATTCACAAAATCGGCAAACATGCTTAAGAGCGATTGCTGATTGGTTTTAGCCAAGGCATCCCAGAGGGCGGCATCAAAGCCCGCTTTGGTGAACGGATGGCCGTTTATTTGGTTGAGATATTGCGAAATTTCAGCAGGCGTGTGAATTGTTTGCCCAAGGAGTGTCGGAAATAGAAAATTATCAAGGATGTGTAGGGCTGTCGGAATCGTTTCGTAACCATAACGCGGCACTTCCTCAAGGGAGGCTTCACCCCAACCCGAAATTCCCTCAGTCGTAATCGCTTCGATAATCACAGCGATTTTATGCGTTTGTTCGCCATAGCTCGCCCGAAACGGAGTTTTATAGGGCAAGGCAATCGGGTAACGTCGAATCTCCTTTATAGTGATGGAACGCATAATTGAAGCTCATGGTGTGTTAGCAAATGAGTGGCCACGGCATGCCGTGGCGGAACAAAAGAACGAACTTGTTCTCGGAAAATATCAGGTTTTTCGAGGTGAACATTATGACCCGCGCCCGGAACAAAGCATGTTTCAGCATGTGGAATACGCGGTGCCATCGCCCGATTCGTACGGATGAATTTGGCATCCAATTGGCCCGCAATCAACAGCACAGGCATGGTTAAGTCAGGAAGTTTTTTCCAGAGTGACGGCTGAACACCAGTACCCATGCCCATTAAGCTATTGGCCAAGCCGACCGGATGACAACTTAAGCGTTGTTGACGTTGAGTTTCAAAACGATCAGGTGAGATTTTGCGTTGGGTTTTGAAGAGGCCAATATTTTCCCAGTGTTGGACAAACCACGCGATACCATCATTTTGAATATGGTCGGCGAGGTGCCAATCGCGGACATAGCGTCCCATCCGTTCTTCGTGAGTTTTCAGACCGGGTGAACTACTTTCCAGAATGAGTCTTTCGACAAATTCAGGATAATGCACCGCGAAATAGAGCGCGAGACGGCCTCCCATTGAATAGCCTAGTAAATTGACGTGTGTTTCCCCTATTTCGGTCAAAATAGCGGCTATATCGCCCGCAATGGTTTCGATACGATAACATTCAACATCGGACGGCACATCAGTTTGACCATGTCCCAAAATATCAATAGCGATAAGGCGATAATCATCCGCTAGGGCAGACATTAATTCATGCCAATTTTCGGTACTTCCGGCAAAACCGTGCAAGAGCACAAGGGGCGTACCTTGACCTTGCATTTCCACATGATAGGTAACTCCGTTAACCGTGACGAAACTCATGACTTGTGGGTCAACCTTTCTCTAACGGCAGAACGATGTATTTTCCCCGATGCCGTTTCTGGCAACTGCGGGGCAAATTGAATAAAACGTGGAATTTTATAGCCTGCTAAAAACTCACGACAATAAGTTTGAATGTCTGCGGCACTTAGTTCACTATTTGGAATAATTACAATCATGGCTGAAACGACTTGTCCCCATTCGGGATGATCAACGCCCACAACCGAAGCATGTTCAATTTGTGGATGTTGACGCAAAACAGCTTCAACTTCAGCCGGATAGACATTTTCACCGCCACTCACAATCAAATCGGTGCGACGTTGCACAATCCATAAATCACCGTCGTCATCTAAGTATCCGATATCACCCGTACGTAAATAGCCATCCTCGGTAAAAACTTCAGTATTGGCGGCCTCGTTGTGTAAATAACCGGCCATTACGGTTGGACCTTGGACTTGAACTTCACCGTATTCATGAGCCGGTTGCGCATTGTTATGTTCATCCATCACGCGTACGTGGGTAAATAAAAGAGGCGTGCCAACACTGCCAACTTTTTGGGTCGATTTGGGCGGAACAAGTGTGGCGACTTGGGATGTGGCCTCAGTTAGGCCATAAGTTGTCGCTATCGGAAGATTACGGATAACACAGTCTTCAATCAACTCGCGGGATGGTGCGGCACCGCCTAATAGGATAAGTCGCAAGGTAGAAGTCCATTGATCGGGTGTGCCTTCTTGGAGAAGGCGATAGAGCATCGTAGGCACCAAAGAAATCAAGCTGATGGGTTGATCGACTAACGCTTGATTGACATCCGATAATTTGAAACGCGGATGCAAGTCAATGGCAATGCCATATAAACAGGCCCGGAAAATAATACTCAGGCCACCAACATGATAGAGCGGAAGCACACATAACCAACGATCATCGGGTAAGGTA
Organism: Anaerolineae bacterium; assembly: GCA_050303635.1. Lineage (GTDB taxonomy): Bacteria > Chloroflexota > Anaerolineae > Aggregatilineales > J027 > JAKEEQ01. The sequence goes on along the minus strand of JBNLCD010000120.1, from coordinate 1,550 downwards.
CCGAGCCGATAAGCGGAAGATTGAGCGCTGTAAAAGAAATTTTTATAAGATAATTGAACCGCTTTGGGTTTACCGCTAGTACCCGATGTAAAGAGAATGGCTCCGATTGCTCCTAAATCGAGATCAATATTTTCTGGATTTGTTGTGGTTTCAATAGCTTCAAATTCAGACAATGCGTGAACGGGGCAATTTACATCTAGTTTGGCGTGTTTGATGTCATCATCGACAATCACCAGTTGACACGGGATGTGGTCAATTTGCCAACTGAGCTCGCTTGGAATAAGGCGGGTATTGAGCGGTACCAGAATTGCACCCAGTGATTGGAGGGCGTGGACAAGTCCAACAAAAGCAAGATTGTTTGGCAACAAAATACCCACTGCACCGCCAGCCCCTATGCCCAAACTGCTGAGTTTAGCGGCGTAGGATCGGGCGATTTTATTCAATTGCGCATAGGTCCATACTTGCCCATCGATAACAAGGGCGATTTTGTCAGGACTTATTTGAGCACGTTCAGCGAGCCAATTTTGCATGTCGGAATCCATCTGCTTTTTTCAATGATGAAATTACGGGCGAGGCATGCCCCGCCCTCCAAATTATGTTCAATGAATTATGGGCGGCGCGGGAATTTTCCGAAGTCCGGTTTACGCTTTTCAAGGAAAGCGTTCTTGCCTTCGGAGCCTTCTTCAGTCATGTAGAAGAGCATGGTGGCATCGCCAGCCAAGACTTGAAGACCGGCTTGGCCATCAAGTTCAGCGTTGAGACCGGCCTTGATGAAGCGAATTGCAATCGGGCTCTTGGTCAAGATTTCCTTGGCCCATTGGATGCCTTCTTCTTCCAATTGTTCCAACGGCACAACCGTATTGACTAAGCCCATGTCTAAAGCTTCTTGGGCATCATATTGGCGGCAAAGATACCAAATTTCGCGGGCTTTCTTTTGACCGATAATGCTGGCTAAGTAGCTGGCCCCAAAACCACCGTCGAAGCTACCCACAATCGGGCCTGTTTGGCCGAAGATTGCATTGTCGGCGGCAATCGTGAGGTCTGCAACCACATGTAAGACATGACCACCGCCAATGGCATAACCGGCAACGAGAGCAATAGTCGGCTTGGGCATACTGCGCATGATACGTTGTAATTCCAATACATTGAGACGGGGTATACCGTCATCCCCAACATAACCCGCATGACCACGGACAGATTGATCGCCACCTGCGCAGAAAGCATATTTGCCATCTTTGGGTGAAGGGCCATTGCCTGTCAGTAAAATGACGCCCACTTCCTGATCCATCCAGACGTGCCGGAAGGCATCGATCATCTCGTTGATCGTTTTCGGGCGGAAGGCGTTGCGAATTTCCGGCCGGTTGAAGGCGATACGCACCATCCCTCCCGATTTTTCATAGGTAATATCTTCATACTCTTTTACGGTTTGCCAATTGGTCATCGTTTACTCCTTTTGCATTAGATTTGACAAAGGTGCAATGCACTTGCAAGTCAATTTTTGCCTGGTACGACCTGACAAAAGTGCATCGCACCTGGTAGTTACATTTGGT
>JBNLCD010000119.1:0-12049 GCA_050303635.1 Anaerolineae bacterium | reverse complement strand
ATGCTGACGGCTAAGGTTGACATGGTGAGCGACGTAACCGCCATAAAGGCGACGAGGACAAAACTGCCCACCCACCACGTGATAATGCCTAACCAGCGTTGCGATTCGGCGGCTAAACTTGCCCCGAGGCCAGCCACAATAAAGGCGGTCAGGTGGGCAATAATGGTCCACTCATTGAAATTTTCGCCAACAGTGACATCCCAGATGCCGATAATGAGGCCGAGTCCCACCCACGGTAACAGGTTAAAGCGGACCGGCATGTCGCTGGCATCATCCAGCACACGGACCGCAAAATAAATTGCGAGAACAACCCAGAAGGCGGTAAACGCATCGGCAGTCCAGAAATGACTTTGTTGAATGGGGAAAGCGGCAAAAGCATAAAATGATGCGGCCAATAGACCCGGCCACCGTCCAAATAAACGACGGCCAATCAGGAAAATCAATAAGATGGCCAGCGTATCAATGACGGAATTCATACCACGACCAACAAGATGGGTCCCGTTATATTCGGTCCATTGGGTGGTTGGACGGCCTTCCGGCTTATTTAATTCGAGGGCGTTGAGTGTTTCGCCAATTGTGCGGACCGTGAATAATGGAAATTCGCCGTAAACATAGAGCCCATTCCCTTGATTATTGGGATTGAGTGCCGAACAGCGCGCATCAAAATAGCCACCTTTACCGGCATCACGGATGGCTTGGGTGCGTTCTTCAGCCGACATTTGGGCGAGGGCTTGCTCATCTGGTAGCGGATAGGCTTCGTCACAGTGTTGTTTTTGTTCTTCAGCGGTGGCATCCAATTGATTTTGGAAATCTAAGGTGCCGGTATAATCACCATCAATACGGGAGGCGACGCCCGTTAAAAAGCGTTCATCTGGATGGAGGTGCGTAAAATCATCCCAATTGCGCCCGACGGAGCGCAGATAAAAACCTGACAACAAGACCGCAACCAATAACACCCACACCAGCGCTTCATTGACATTCAAGCGGAATTGGGGTTTCCGTTTGGCCTCTAACATGTTTTCTTCGTCAGGGGGTAAATAATCATAATCCGTGTCGGTAGATTCTTGCTCACCCTCGAATCTGGCTTGTTCAGCCGCCTCACGAAGCTGGGCCCGATCTTCTTCATCGAGATAATCGAGCGAATCATCGTTGTCGGTATATTCGATGGCCAAATCTTCATTACCAACAAAATCAACCAATGCATCCTCATCCTCGGTGAAGTAATTTTCTTCAGGCGGGGGTAAGGGTTGGTCGTTGGCTTCAGGTAAATTGTTGTCCGATTGTTCATCGGGTGGCGTCATGGGATGTTCTTCTGGCATATACTTTATCTTATTTGAGTTGATACAAGTCTGAAAAAATGGTTTTGTAACTTAAACTTTTTGTCAAATTCCAACGGACGGGATAATGCGTTTCAACAAAATAATATGGGTTATAATCACGGGCGACCCATGGGTCGCCCCTACAAAATTATGGTGTTGTAAACATAGTTTGTAGGGGTGAGGCGTGCCTCACCCGTTGTTGCAATAACCCGTATTTAATTCTTAAACTGCATTATCCCGTCCCTACGCTATCAGAACTATATAGGGACAGCATACATGCTGTCCGCTATCCTAAATTTGAGCATACGCTTAGACGGTAGCGAAACCTTTGCTAAGTACGCTCATAAATGGTCACGAATTTGCTTATTTGTTTATGTAAATCTGAGCTCATCGTGGCCAATGTTCTTAAATCAACCGGACGCTTAAATATATCGGTAAGCTCCGTTTGAATATTGCCCAAATTAAAGAGCGATAAAGGCGCATCGCTGACAAACTCAACTAACATATCGATATCAGCCTGGGGTGGCATATTTTCATACTCAACCCATGATCCAAAAACGGCTAATTTTTGGATTTGATACCGATGACATAAATCCTGTACCTGTTCTTCTGAAATACCTTTAGGCAGATTCATCCGTTCCCTCATCCAACGTGCGTTGAGATTGATTTTTGGTTATTAACGCATTAAACCACAATTTGTGATACACGCAAACCGTTGAGTTTGCGCAGTAGCATATTGAGCTAACCAATCATAACCAGCGGGTACAGTATACACATAAAAGTCGTTATTGTTTCGGGCTTTTACTATACGTAATTCGCCGCCAGGAAACCGTTCTTGGAAGAAATCAACCGATGCTTGGTCATTGAGATTAATCATGAATAAGAGCGGTTTTTCCGGATCATATTCATAGGGTGTGCCTTGATTTTCTTGCATCCGTTGATAAATGACATCGCGTTCAATGAGGCTATTCGGCCAATAGTTATCACCCGCCATCGCACCCACAATCCGGTGATCGAGCCAGTGCGGGGTATGGACATAGAAGGCATTGCCAAAACTGCCTTCGCCTTCCGCAAAATTCTGAAGTGGTTCGGAAATCTGTTTATACGGTTTCCATGAATATTCGTAACTTTCACGATAGACCGTGAAATAGGTTTCGTAGTTTTGCGGAATGGCGCTATTGATGAACAAAAAGCCGATGAGTATGGCCGGCACATAGAATGCCGAACGCGAATAACCCGCTTTGATAATTTCGTTGGCCAGAACCCCAACCGGGAAACCTGCCAACAAAAAGACAAAGGGCATAATCCCACTAATACGCGTAAAAGCGGGGTTTTCATGGGCGGTCGGCGCAATGGCCAAAATAGATGGAATCATCATGACAACAATGCCGATCGGCACAATGGCGTAGATAATTTTGCGCTTACGCAAGGCAAATAATATCCACATGGCCGCACCCAACATCAATAAGGCATTGGTCACCGGGTCCATCGCTGGATAACCCTTGCCGTTATGGAACCACGCGGGATCACCTTCCCAGCCAAACATCAAGAAAGCATTTTCATAATTATCCTGGAGGATGTCGCGATTGTTCCAGAGGTGTTCAACCAGTTCTTGGGTGGTGGGTCCACAGAATTGATAGCGTCCGGTGGTTTCATCATAATCGCAATAACCATAGACGAAATCACCGAAAATACGACCATAACCGCGACTCCAAAATTCACCGGGGAATTCGACTGAATAGCGGTACATAGGTAAGTAAATCGTCAAGGCAATAATACCCGCCATCGCAAAGTTGATAATATAGCGGCTCATCTTGCCCCAACGCGGGAAACTAAATAATACCGCTAAGCCCACAATGGGGATGGCGACAAAGGGCAACATGCGATCGGATTGATACCAGTACATGCCAACCCCTAAAATGATGCCCATATGGACAAAATCGACGCGGCGATTGTTGCGAATAGCCCTAATGAGGAAAATAGTCACCAAAATGGCGGCAATCGGGGTGAGCGGAATCCGCAACCCTAAGCGGGACATCATGGTGTGCCACGAGCTAATGGCTAATAAAGCTGAGGCGGCGAGTCCCACCAAATCACCCAAGCGTTCATTCTCGGCGGTCTCATTGCCAAACATGGTTTTGACCATAAAGAAGAGAAGCACAATTGCCAACAAACCCTCAGTCACGGTCGCATATTTCAGAGCACGGAAATTGAAGCCAGCGCCCAAATCATTGGCAATGAGTTTGACAATATACATTTGGACTGATTCGCGTCCGCCATTATTCGGGAAGAAAACGGAATATTCGCCGTCATTCACCCGCAAGGCATCGCCCATCATTTCGATATGATCGCTGGTCATGTCGGATGGGACAGCGTCCAAATCATGCATGCGGAAATAAGCACCCAAGAAAACAATAAAAATCAGAAGAGTATAGGTGTAGCGCCAGCGGAAATAATTGCTGAGCTTAAACTTCTCAGGATTAATATGGATACCTGTCGCAAGTAAATTTTCAACGAGGCGATTGAGATCAACCACAAATATGATATACCAGAGAGCGACGGCCCCAATCCAGCTTGCTAAACCACTGCGCGTAAAGAGAACCGCAATCACGGCATTGGTGCGCGGATCAACGGCCACATTCTTATCATAAGCTAACCAGCTTAGAATGAGGGCGACAGGCACCAAAATGAGACGCATCCAATTCGCGGTAAACCAATCGAGCACAACATCGACCAGATCAACGGACTCATATTTTTGCTTAGGTTCGTCGTCAATATCATCGAGAGCGGGTTCTTCTTCGTAGAGATCCGCTAGCCCATAGGGCGATTCGTCGGGATTGTCCTGTTCAAGGTCATCTTGGGCGAAATCCTCTTCATCTGAATCGGTCTCTGTGGGCCGAAACTGATTGATATCGTCTTGTGTTGCAGACGGTAAATATTGATTAAGCAGGGGAAGCCATTTATCACGGGAGAAAATCATATACCCCAGCAGATAAATCATAATGCTCAGCTCAAACCATGTCACCGAACTGCCATAATCACCCTGTGTATGGCGAATGGGGTCGGTGGCCGCATTGAATAACGCACGGGCTCCAATGAGCATGGGGAACCAGCTCAACAATAACCAAATGACCCGTCCGACATATTCCCAATCGAAAAACCGATTGCCCACAATCCGAATATAACGCCACCAATTCGGCAATTTAAAATCGGTCGGGAAGGGCGGCGGGCCACCTTCGGATTGAGGTCGACGTGGTACGTTAATATCACTATCGTCCCCCCACAACACTTTAAAAAATTCGGGCAGGGTGGTTCCCGGACGGAAAATTGCAAATTGCAAAACTTCCCAGAGTGACATTTCAGTGAAGTTTTGGGTTGATAAGGCCTCTGTGTCTAAAACGGGCGCATCATCTTCCCAGGCGGGCGTTTCGGCTAGAGGTTCAGTTGGGTTTGGCGAGCTTTGATCGGACATAAAGCGCGTTTAATTCTCCGGTTTGCGAGCGTGAATAGCTAAATTAACGGTACTACGGTCAAGTGGTTCATCCATCTTATTCGGACGATCGAATAAATTCAACACCGCTAATCCGAAATTAATCGGATTCAACAAACTGCCACTATTTTCGTCAAAGGTGGTGCGGTCGGCGGCATTGGCTAGATTTTTGGGCATCGCGCCACTTTCCAAGAGCGGTTTCCCCAAGCCATAGACAATATTATGGATAAAAGGAAAACTATAATGGGTAAAGGCACGTTCTGCCACAATTTCAAATCCGGCATCGAGCACGGCTTTGCGTAATTCTTCCAGCGTATATAAACGCACATGGTTCGCCCAAATACCAGAAAGTGGACCTTTGCGAATCTTGGTATTAAACAAGGTTTCGAGCGTTTTGTTGATGGGGTCCCACCAGAAGGGATAATTTGCATTCGGAACGGTGATTGCCACAGATTTACCCGGTTTCAGGACGCGCAAAATTTCTTTGAGGCCGGCGACATCATCATCAATATGTTCGAGCACTTCACTTAAAATTGCCCCGTCAAAATAATTATCGTGAAAGGGCAATTCGTAGATGGTGCCACGGGTGAGGGTAATATCGGGCAAATGGCCGATATTGCGTTGGGCCTTGTAGATGACATCTTCATCGAGATCGAGACCCACCAATTTTACATCGCTGACATGGCGATAGTAGTTCAGGTAAAAGCCCCGGCCACACGGACAATCTAAAATGACTGCGTCTTTATCTTCCGGAGGTGGCACCCATTCAAAAATGGTGCGAACACGCTTTTTGAAGGCCATATCTGCTTCGTTGCGTGTCATTTGGACTAGCGTTTGTTCATCAACCGTCGGCATGTTTCTTAAATCTCCATTTACGATGTGGTGACAAGTTAATATCGTTCAAATGGCCACGGTATGCCGTGGCTTTATTTGCCTGACTGTAACTTAATAAGGGCGACTTTAATCTTCAGGGTAATCAAATCCGGCGGCATGCGTCAGATGCTTCTCATAGTTCAGGACGGTGCGTTCAAAATTGAAAATCGCGTCGATTTCTTCATAAGTCTTATGATAGGTCTCGGGATTATCCAGAATCTCGATTACGGCTTCACCAATTGCTTGGAAATCACCGCGCGGTACAATCCGACCCATCTTGGTTTCCATAACAGGCACGCGTCCGCCGGGTGTATCTGTCATGACCAATGGTGTTCCGCAGAGCATGGCTTCGACCTGCACCAGCGCAAAACATTCCGTATCGCTTGGCAGTACAATCAAATCGCACGCGGCGTAGAAATTCGCCATTTCTTGCTGGCTGGTCAACAGACCGAGAAATGTAATTTGGTCTTTATGTTTTTCAACGAGATACTGATTCTTTTCCCATGTATCTTCATATTTAATATCGTATTCACCCGCGAAAACAATCCGCGCATGGGGATAGCGTTGGTTAATGACGTCAATGGCTTCAAGGAGCAAATCCGGGCGTTTTTCCTGAACGAAACGGCCCGCATAACCAATAATCGGACCATCATCAATTTGCCATTCAGCGCGAAGCTCGGCAACTTTTTCGGGTTCCGGTTTAGGAATTTTGATGGGTGGATAATTGATAGCGACTTTGTGGCGGAAGGGTTGCAGATAATAGCTATTGTTGGCGTAATCCTCGCTGTAGCCAATGATTTTGTCGGCTAAGCGCGCCATGATGGCGTAATTTTGGAAGGTGAACCAGCGAATAAATTTGTTGATAAATCCGTCTGGCAGAATTAAGTCACCATGATGGGTGGCGATTAGACCGCGTCCGACCAATTTAGCCAGAACCGCACTGAGGGCGGTTTCGAGCATGGGGGTGCTTAACCAGATTACATCCCGATCACGCAAGAAGCTGACCAAGGCGACGGGAAAAGCGGGTGCAATCATGCCCCGACTGATTCGAATGGGTGCCCACAGACGCACCAAACGCACCCCATTGACCGTTTCATCACGGGGCAGTTCATGTAAATGACGCGCCGTCACCACAGTGACTTCATGGCCGCGTCTGACAAGGGCTTCAGCGACGCGTTGCACATGAATGGAATAGCCCGTACGATGCGGTAAATAATATTGCAGGGCTATCAGAATTTTTAATGGTTTTGGAGCTTTTTCTTCAATTGACACACTAACTTGCCTGTTCAGATGCTATATCGGTTAAAGGCTGACTTACTACTTGGGTCGTTGGTGTTTTGATTTTTGGTTCTTTTTCAGTCATGGCTTGTGTGCCTGCTTGAATTTGACTGAGAGACGCTTGTTGAACGTATAACCCCAGAATGCCAAGGAGTACGTAGATCGCAAGTGTCACGCCATGCAAAACAGCGGCAAAAGCTACCGCTGGCGCGTTTTCAGGTGCAGTGGCGGACGTAATTAGACCGCCAATCCAAAGGCCACCGACAACGGCTCCTTCAAATGGACCCAAATTCCCCGGCACAGCGGGGAGCGCCACAGAGAATGACCCTAACACAATGAAAGCCATCGCGGCCACGAGAGTGGGTTCATCAAACATGGTATATAAGAAAAAGAAACCGGCACCAACGGAGAACATCCACGAAATACCTGTCCAGATCAAGACTTTAAACGCCGTGACTGGATGGCTCATGGGTTGAATACCCGCAATAAAATTCGTCAGGGTTGGCTCTAAATTGAAGCGTTTTAAGAAGGGCGCAATCCGTTCGGCCAAATGGAGGAGGGCGACTGCAATATGTGGTTTCGCGGCCAAAAAAGCTAAAACCAAACCACCACCGAGGGCCATAATTGCCATAAAGGCACCGGCGGAGGAAACTTCAGTTGGGACATCAATCAGGAAAATGGTGAAACCAAGCATGGCCAAGACAGCGAGTAGATCAAGTAACCGTTCGACCACAATGGTGCTTAAAGCGGTAAAACCAGCAATGGGTTCTTCACGACGCGTCACCAACCACGCGCGCGCCACGTCGCCTAACCGCAACGGCAAAATCCCGCTGAGGAAATAGCCCACATTGATAATGTGGAAACTATCCGTAACTGGAATTTTAGTTTCCAGCAAAATACGCCAGCGCATAGCGCGGGTCCAGATGCCGATAATAAATAGAATTGACCCCGGAATGAGAAAAACATAGCGCCCGTTGGCGAGTTCTTCTTGAATTACTTCTAAATCAGACCCAATTAAGAGCGCTAAAATAATCACGCTAATAATGAGCCCAATCCCTAGACTTAACCATTTTTTCATTGAGTTGATATCCTGACGTTTTGGCACCACATACTATACACGGTTAATTGGCAATTCACTCAGTCGAGCGGAGATTATAGCTAATCTCACTTCTTTTGTCGTTGTAAAATTGGCATTTTGGCCGATTACGTATAAAATTAATGAATACGGTATGATTGAAATTGAACTTGTTATTTATGCAAAGGAGTCCCAAATGCCGAATAAGATGCGCCTTTTAGGAGTATTATTGCTCTTGGCGCTGGTAGTTAGCCTTATGCCTCTGCCTACGGCTCACGCCCAAGAAGATGATAACTGTATCAATAAGCACGTGATTTACGATGGTGACACCCTGCTTAATATTGCGCAACGGTATAATGTTGACGCAAACGAATTAGCGGCGTTGAACGACATCGAAAATCCACGTCTCATCTATATTGGGGATATTATGTGCCTCGATGGTTTGGTTGAAGCACAAGCCGCACCAGATAATACGGATATGGGCGATACAGATACAGATGCTGATACTGACACAGACACTGATACAGACACCGACACTGATACGGATACGGGCGACGCAGATACCGATACCGAGGTTGGTGAAGACGCGACGGATGAAGGTGGCTATGGCTATTGGGACGGTGGTCCGGGCTATGGTTATTCACCCTCTTATTATGAACCCAACGCTGATTTCTCGATTGAAATCGATGGTATCACCTATGCCACCGACAATTTGGGTTACTATACCATTCAACCGGGTGACAATCTCTATCGTATCTCTTTGGCCTTTGGAATCAATATGGATTTCCTCGCAGGTGTCAATAATTTGACCAGCGCCAATCCCATCTATCATGGCTATCGTCTCTTTATCCCATTACCTGTTTCAACACCAGCGACTATTCCGGGCTATTATGGCTTCCCTGAAGTTGCCGTTATTCCGGGTAATGCTGGACCAGGCGACACCGTCACCTTTGTTGGCTACAACTTCCCACCCGAAGCTAATGTGGAAATCTATTTTGAAAAACAAAGCCAAAACCGCATGAGCGATCTCATCATGGAAACCATCACTGATGAAAATGGGGCATTTGAAGTAGACGTAGAAGTTATTGCGGCATGGACAAACGGTGATCCCTTAGATCAACGCACAGTTTCAATTTCAGCATATGTGACGGACGAAGGCTACACCGATTTCTGGGCAATGAATTACTTTATCAACACGGCATTTGGTGAAGATGTTGAAGAAACAGCAGACTCAGAAGAAGCAGTTGAAGCAGTCGAACCAGTTGCAACTGAAGAAGCCGCAGACTAGCATAACTATCACTTGCAAAACCTTTTCATTGAGAATTTTGTCAATAAAATTGTACTGAAAAGGCATCAGGGAAAAAAGAATTAAGATGAGGCTTTTTAGGCGTCTCATCATCTAAAAAGAGATAGAGCACACATTTTAAAATGTGTGCTCTATTTTTTATTTTAATAACCGAATCCCCTTTTAGCATTCAGGTTGTCAGGTTTTTGTCAAAAATTTGTTGATGCCACGAAATTATGAAATATGCTGTTAAAATTGCCGAAGCATTAAGGAAAAGTTGATTTATTAACTTTTTAAGGATTTCGTTGCTTAATTGTAGCGAAATCGGAGCATTCGAGTTAAAACTCAGCTACACACAAAAATTTAATAACCAAATAACTTTATGCTGAGTTAACTAAATACTGCTTATTTAAGGACAAGCTTTTGAGTTTTAAGCTTATAGTTTGTAATCGTAAATCGTTAAATTGCTAAAAAATATAACGAAAAGGTTAACGAAGGGACAGCAGATGTCTGCACATAAGAAGAAGTTATCCTGGTTAGTCGTGCTTTTGATTGTTTCACTTGTCTTGGCCGCCTGTGGCTCAGATGATGGAGATGAAAAAGAAAGTGACAATAAGAATACCGCAGAAAAAACTGATGTCACGTTCCAACTAGCTTGGACGCATGAATATTCTTCCGCCCCGTTTTATGCCGCCATCGAAAATGGCCACTTCGAAGATGCCAATCTCAACGTAACACTTGTGAGTGGTGGTTTCACTGATGAGGGTTATATTCAACCGATTGATGAAGTTCTCGCTGAGGATAATGTATTTGGCCTAACAAGTACATATTCGTTAATTGAAGCCCGCGCCAATGACAAACCAGTTGTGGCGATTTCCACTGTTATGCAACGTTCTCCGTTTGCTTTGATCTCATTGTCTGAAGATAATATCACCACGCCCGCCGATTTGGTTGGCAAAACCATTACTGTTGCCGATGGCCCACCACGTATCGAAGTGGAAGCCCTGCTGGCTCAACAAGGCATTGGCTTAGATGAAGTAACCATTGTTTCACGGACCTCATTTGGGGTTGACCCCTTGATTAACCAAGAAGTTGATGTTTTAGCGGGCTGGATCATCAATGAGGGTATTCAAGTTCAAGAAGCTGGTTTTGAGCCAAACTTTATTTTGCTCAGTGATTATGGCATTGATGAATACAGTTTCATTGTTTTCACGACCGAGAAAATGATTAATGAACAACCCGAAATTGTTAATGCCGTGGTCGATGCCATTTCCCAGGGTATGCAAGACGTCATTGATGACCCCGAAAAGACTATCGATCTTGTGATGAAATATGCGCCAGATCTCGATCGCGCACAACAACTGAATCGTCTATATGCTATGTTACCGCTCTTAAACTTACCCAACACGCCGCTGGGCCAAATGGACGAGGTCATTTGGACAGGTAATGTTCAATTGATGGTTGATAATGACGTGATCGCTGAATCCGTTGATCCATCTGAAGCTTATACCAACCGATTTGTTGAAGGAAATTAGGACCATAACGGTCGACTTATCGTAAAACCAATTAATGCAACACCATTGAAGCACACTAAATTGAGCATTTGCAGTGTGGGGCAAATGCTCAATATAACAAGGAATTGGGATGAATACAGTACAGCCACCAAATGAACAATCGAAAGCACGGGTGAAACCTTGGAAACAGCTTCGCTGGAACCTCGTTTTCTACTTTATCTTGCTTTCAATTATTCCAGTTACGTTTGTGACCTATATCACCACCCAACAAGGTCTGGCACACGATGAAGAACAAAATAAACGCCAACTGGAATCTATTGCGGCGCTCAAAGCTGACCAAATTCAGCTTTGGTTGCAAGATGGGGAACATGCAACATCATTAATGCTTGCGAATCCATCATTTCGGACGGACCTAACTTATTTTCTAGAATCAGACGACAAAGATAGTGTCATCCAAGCACTTATCAATCAAAATCTGATCGGTTATGTTGAAGTAAACTCGCTTTTAGAACAAGCTTTTGTTTACGATACCAATCAGAGAATTGTAGCCGGATCTGAAGAGGTTTTGGTCGGTCGAACAGCGAACAATCAACCCTACTATCTCAGTAAAAATGGTGAACAAGAAATCCAAGTGATTGCGCCAACTTATCAACTGGCTCAAGGCGAATTGGCGATGTTCATCACGCACGAAATCACGACGGAAGATGGCCAAAATATAGGCACCCTCGTCGTCAAACTTGACCTCTCAACCCTTGGTTCCACGATGTCTAACCGCGCTGGTTTGAGCGAAAGCGGTGTGACTTATTTGGTTAGTCTCCAAAACAACTACTTGCTGACACCTAGCCGGAACAATCCACTGACCCGCGCTTACCATAGTGAAGCCATTGATAAGGGTCTGGAAGGTGAAAGCGCGACCGCCCGTTACAGCGACTATCGTGATGTTGCCGTTATTGGGTCTTATATTTGGATACCTGAACTGCAGGCTGTCCTTGTCGCTGAAGTAGAAGAAAGTGAAGCATTTGCTTCGGCTATTGAAACGCGGGATACATCCTTCTTGATCATGTTTGGTACGGCAGGTTTGGCGATTATCGCAGGGCTTATATACGCAACTTACGTGGCCCGCCCCATCATGGACTTAACCAAGGTGGCCAACGCCGTTACCATCGGCGACTACTCGGCCCGTTCAGAGGTCAAGCGGGGCAATGAAATCGGTCT
>JBNLCD010000118.1:0-12060 GCA_050303635.1 Anaerolineae bacterium | reverse complement strand
TGTGCTCAGTTTGAATTCAACTAAATCTTGGGCATCAAATCCGTTCGGATTGTAGATACCACCGCGTGAATCAGAAACAGCCACAATCTTGCAACCGAGTAATTCTTCGCCGAGCAATGCGGCATATTGCCCCGCATTACCAAAGCCTTGAATAGCCATTGTGGCTCCGTAGGTATCAATGCCTAAAATCTTGGCGGCCTCGCGAATGGTAAACATACCACCCCGCGCCGTAGCATCACCGCGTCCGGCTGAACCACCTAATTCCAGCGGCTTACCAGTAATCATGCCGAATTCGTTATAGCCTTTCATGATGGAGTATTCATCCACCATCCAAGCCATAATTTGTGGCGTGGTATAAACATCTGGCGCTGGAACATCAACTTCTAAACCTAAGATACGTCCAACTTGACGAATATACGCCCGACTCAAACGTTCTAATTCACCATCCGACATTTCTTTGGGGTTACAAATAACACCCCCTTTACCACCACCTAGCGGAATATCAACCACGGCGCATTTCCAGGTCATCCAAGCGGCTAAAGCGCGCACCGTGTCGATTGTTTCATCGGGGTGGAAACGGAGACCACCTTTGGTGGGGCCCCGTGAATCATTATATTGAACACGAAAACCTTTAAAAACTTTAACTGTTCCATCATCCATTTTTACGGGGAGAGTGACATGCAATTCGCGCAGAGGTTCACGCAAAAAAGCACGCATAGCGGGTTCGAGGTCAAGAATCTGGGCGGCGGCATCAAACTGTTGTTGTGCCACTTCAAACGGATTAAGCTCAAATGGCTTGTCCATAACCATTGTAAAAAACCTCCACTAATTTGTTAAAAACAAAAAGCGAGTCCGACGCGGGGAAATTACGTGAGACTCGCATTTTACTTACATAGATTTTTTCCCAAAAACTAAAATTTTCAGGTTTCCAATTTAATTTTATATAATTGTTTTAGGTAATGAGTAGGAGAAATGTTAATAAAAACATGGACATTCATCCTGAATTTATGCCCAAAGTCTTTCGACTTTACTTAGAAATCTCACAATATCCTATCCTTAAAAAACGTATTCGTGAACAAATGCGTCACGAAATATTTGCCCGTGCGGTCATTGATAAAGCCGTTTTTGAAAACGAAGTTGAGCAGAAAGCGATTGAATCGCAACGGCGTGAGGGCATCTTATCCCCCCTCCATGAAGAATCAGCGCGTGAATGGGCCGAACGTGTCGATACGATCCGAAGTTATCTGACTGATTTCTATTTTGCCTATAACTTGCCCCACAAACTTTTTGAGGAGATCGTCCAGGATTTGTTGGCCGAACGAATTCCCGAACCTCAGTATGAATTTTTGTCCTTCAATCCTGAGCTAGCCCCGTGGGATTTATTGTTTTCTGAAGGACATCGCTATGAAAAATTGCTCCAAAATGGCAAAGCCAATGTCCAACATCATCTCAATGAAATAAAAGCGGTCATCATCAAAGCCATGATTAGCGATCATCTTCAATTCGTGGGTCTTGCCCGCAGTCTGTTTACCATGAATGATTTAACCCATATTCGCGAGAGCCGGATTGGTCGTGGCAAAATTGGTGGCAAGGCGACGGGTATGCTTATCGCTTGGAAGATTATCCAAAACTATGGAAGCGATTTTGAGCTAGATCCAAGCCGTTTTGTGATTCCCGAATCTTATTTTGTTGGGTCTGATGTGGTATATGAGATGTATCAACTCAATGAAATGCACTCAGTCATGAATCAGAAGTATAAATCCCCGGAAGAAATTATTGCCGAATACCCGGCGATTAGAGAAAAATATCTTAATGCTGATTTGCCGGGCTACATCGTAGCAGAACTGAGTGATTTGCTTAAAAAGATCGGTAATCGTCCCATTATTTTGCGCTCATCAAGTCTACTTGAAGACAGTGCCGATACGGCTTTTGCTGGCAAATATGATAGCTATTTTTTGCCTAATCAGGGGTCACATGATGAAAAATTAGAGAATGTCATTCGAACCGTGCTCAAAATCTATATGAGCACCCTGAATCCCGATGCATTGCTCTATCGCCAACGCATGAATTTGATTGATTTTGATGAACGCATGGCCATTTTGATTCAACCTGTTGCCGGTCATCATCATGGTCGCTATTTTTTCCCGACATTGGCTGGTGTTGGGTTTAGCCGCAATCCATTTCGCTGGAGTCCCAAAATCCGGCGTGAAGATGGATTATTACGCTTAGTGTGTGGGCTTGGCACACGGGCGGTTGATCGAGTGTCAAATGATTATCCACGGATGGTGGCGCTCTCGCACCCGCAACTCCGACCCGAAAGAGACACCCGTAAAATTCGGTATTATTCGCAACGTTATATCGATGTGCTTGATGTCGAAGCTAACGAACCAGTCAGTTTGCCCATCACGGATGTCGTCAACGCGGATTTTCCTAATTTACGACTACTCGCTGTTGAAGCCCGCGATGGTATGTTGCAACCGTTTATTACACGACCTACCCAAATCAAGTCGGCACAGTTGGTGTTCACATTTGACCCTTTGGTGAAAAAAACTGAATTTCCGAAGACCATGCGCAATACGCTAGCCTGTCTCGAAACACATCTGGGTTATGGTGCCGATATTGAGTATGCCGTTGATATCGACAAGGATACAACAGGCTATTATTTTAATATCACCCTATTGCAATGTCGCCCTCTCAGTGAACAACAAAATGTGGGGAACTTCGAAATTCCGGCAGATTTACCAAGCGAAGACATTATCTTTAGTTCCGAAAAATTGGTACCATCCGGTGTTGTCGAAAATGTGCGCTATATTGTGTTCGTGAAACCCACCTATAAACAATTACAAACTGAGCAAGAACGCTACGAAGTTGGGCGAATCGTGGGACGCATCAATCAGAAACTAGAAAATGACCGATTTATCTTGATGGGTCCAGGACGCTGGGGAACTTCGAATATTAAACTTGGCGTCAAAGTGACCTATGCCGATATTTTCAACTGTCTGGCTTTAATTGAAATTGCGGTGCCCGACGATGACCATAATTCACCTGAAATGGCTTATGGTACGCACTTTTTTCAGGATTTGGTTGAGTCTCAAATTTATCCTTTAGCCCTATATCCTGCCGAACCCAATAATGAATTTGATTGGGATATTTTTGAAGAAGCTCCTAATTTGCTACAAGACCTTCTGCCCCAAGACAGCAAAATGACAGATGTGATCACCGTCATTGATGTTTATGCAGTCACTCAACGGTATTTACGGATTGTGATGGATACCGAAGCTGACAAGGCTGTTGGGTATTTGGTTTCGCAGTAACGTGACTTTGGTTGAGTCTTGAGTGCAGAAGTCGATGATTGTGGGGTTGATCCAAGTCAAGGGGCTAAAACAACCTTATTGTAACGAATGGCGGGCGGGACGAACCACTTCTTTAACAAGGGTTTTTAGGCCCTTGGTCATCCCCAACTATGTTAAATAGCCATAAATCAAAACGGGGGCCGCTCAGTTGAACGACCCCCGTCATATTGGTCTATTGAGTTATCTTTAGGGATAGAAACCACGAGTCTTAGTAGCAGAAACCACGCGATTGATGGCACTAGCATAAGCGGCCATACGCATCGGGATATTCTTTTCTTCTTGAATTTCGAAGACGCGGTCTGAAGTCTTAACCAAAATACGTTGAAGTTGGTTGTTAATTTCCGGCTTATCCCAGAAGAAGTTTTGGAGATCTTGGACCCATTCAAAGTAGGAAACCGTTACACCACCCGCATTCGCGAGAATATCAGGCATAATTGTCACACCCTTGGCATTCAAAATATCATCGGCTTCCGGAGTTGTCGGACCATTTGCGCCCTCAACAATCAACTTAGCCTTGATACGATCCGCGTTGCCTTGGTGAATTTGATCTTCCATAGCGGCGGGGATTAAAACATCGCAATCGACATCCCACAATTCACTATTTTCAATGAAATCAACATCGTCAGAAATATAGGTACTCAACAAATTATCACGACGTTGACGGGTGTATTCAAAGAGATAGGGGATATCAAGGCCGTTTGGATTATAAACACCACCACTCACGTCGGTGATAGCGACAACTTTATAGCCTAATTCATAAGCATAGAGCGCCGCATGTGCACCTACATTACCGAAACCTTGGATAGCAATGCTGATGTCTTCAGGACGACGGTGTTCTAAGCGCTTCAAAGCTTCTTCCATGACGATAATAACACCATGGCCAGTAGCTTCTTCACGGCCTTCACTACCACCAATATTAATCGGCTTACCAGTGACAACGGCTGGAACAGAATACCCAACTGTCATTGAATAGGTATCCATCATCCAAGCCATGGTTTGCGCATTGGTGCCCATATCTGGGGCTGGGATATCGCCTTGCGGGCTGATAATGGAAACAAGTTCTGAGGTAAAACGGCGTGTCAACAGTTCTAATTCACGGTCAGAAAGTTCATTTGGATCACAAATAACGCCACCTTTGGCACCACCATAAGGAATACCAACCAATGCACATTTCCAGGTCATCCACATCGCCAAAGCACGAACTTCGTCGATATTGACATGTGGGGCAAAACGAATACCACCCTTAGATGGACCTAAAACAAGGCTATGGTGAACCCGATAGCCAGTAAACATGCGGATGTCACCATCATCCATGCGCACCGGGAAGTTAACGGTGTATTCACGTTTCGGGGTACGCAAGAATTGACGAATCGACTGGTCGATGCCAAGAATTTCAGCGGCTGTATCAAATTGCTTTTGAGCCGCAACAAACGGATTCAGTTCTAACTGCTTATCCAAAACCATTTAATGCTCCTACGCATACTGCGTTTATGGGTTACTTAATATCTGGTGTACGAGACCTTAGCTTATGGGGGTTGGTCACTCGTACTTTTAAATCGTATCTGTCACATCGACAAATACTTGAATTTCAAACAGATAAACCTATTTTAGCTAAACATTTTAGGGATGCTATAGGAGTTATGACAACAAAATCGCAGTCATTAGTCCTATCTCCTTGCTAACAAGTTTTGCAGAGATTTCTGCCCCTAAACCGCTTGCCTTTTCAGACTGAAAATAAGCCGAATGGTAGGCCTCTAAAATGAAATTCTAGGTTATTCTACTCCTGAAAAAACGACCCGACAACACCCTGATTGGCAATAAATTATGAGGCTTTCATGAGCAAACCACCAACGCTTCCCCGTTTCTTGTTGATCGCCTAAGCCTCGAGTAGACTTGCTCTAATAAAATGACCAATCAAGTCAGCAAGGCTGAGGATAATGCAAATCTCATTTCGACCTGTCCATACGCAAGATTTTGACTTCTTATGGAAGCTTCATGTCTTATCGTTTAAAGCTTATGTTGAGGAAATATGGGGATGGGATGAAACCCAACAAATTGAGATGTTTAAAACGCGCTTTGACCCACAACATAGTCAGATTATTCAAGCTGATGGGCAAGACGTAGGCCGTTTAGATATTGAGTATCAAACTGATGAGATTTTCTTGAGTCTGATTGCTATTCTGCCAGACTATCAAGGACAGGGTATTGGTACGTCCATCATTCAAAGTCTTATTGAAAAAGCATATGCTCAGGCTAAACTTCTGACATTGCGCGTGTTACGGCCTAACCCCGCCCAATATTTGTATAAACGCTTGGGTTTTGAAGTTGTCAAAGAGGATGAGGTGCGCTTTTGGATGGTTTATGATCCCGCTAAACATCATAAATCCTAATCTCAAGCGGTATTTCCCAGAACGCACCAAATCGCTGAATGGCAATTTTGAAGGCAGTTTCCTCTTCTTCGGTTAATGACGTAAACGGTGTTGCTTCAATTAGGATGTGTGTTTTCTTAACCGTTCGCTTCCAAACGCCCCGAACTTGTCCATCAATGACAATGGTCGGAAAGAACATGCCATTTTTGCCCGGACATATCCGCTCCGCAAAACGTGGTTCTAAGACGACATCCCGATTTTTATACCCTAGGATATATTCATCAAATCCGGGTAAAGGATAAACTGTCGGTGATGGTGAGGCTGAGTTAAGCGATTTACCAGCTATTCGATAGTAAGATTCTCCGCCGAGTACATATTCCTCTAAATCTGCTTCAATTGCTGAAAAACCGTGGCGCACATCTTTCATAAGTAAACCTGACCACCACGCAAAATCTTGTAAACTCACCCAACCTCTACTCCGAAAATACAAATGTGCTAATCGGGCCAATGCTTCATCGCGTGGCAGTGAAGATTCTTGATTTGATAAGCGGTCTAGCAAAACAAATTGAGGCTCATTTTTGGGCGCGGAACCTTGCACGATAATGCCTTTGAGCGAGGTATTGCTCAAAATATGATAGCCGCGCTGACCTTGCGTTGAAACGCCCTGTGCTTCGAGCACATCATAAATTTCATGGCGCGCCAGTGTTTCATGGTCTGTCAGGGCTTGGGCAATAATCTCATTACTGCGGATCAGTGTTTGTTCATCGAGTTCAAGTTGTCGATAACGTCGCTGAAATTGTTGAATAAGACGTTCTCCGACTAATTCAATTAACCAACTTACATCTTGCGCTGTCGTCATAAAGAGAGTGCCACGCATCAGCCATGTGCGGACAATTTGATGCTGAGCAAGGGCTTCTTCGATCTGGCTATCTGTGCATAATGGTAAACGTAAGCCGAGCGCCCATTTTGTACCCAAATAATCTTGGCCTTGGATGGCTCCCAGATGAGTGAGCAAATTGACGGGATCACTGAATTCAGAATTTTCGATTTCCTGATTTTGGAGACGTTGTGTTCTAAAATTCTGCATGAGATTCCTTATATTTTGACGATAAACGGACCCTCTTAGTTTAACACTTCAGATTTAACACCATATTAAAAATGTTTGAAGATTAAGGAATTGCCTCGCCAATTTTAGGAGACTGTTCTAGCATATTTTGGCCTAAAACTTCAGATCTATAATCGAATTGATTTGACAATCTTTATCATCGTAAGTCACCTCACTAAATAATTTCCATGCCATAGACTTATCGCCTATATAATACATCCAGCCGATAGTGCCATCTTGCAGTTGAACTTCATACCAGCGTTGATGATCGGCTTCGCCAGTAATTTGGAGAATATCACCCTCCGTAAATTCAGCAATTTTTTCCGAACGAAAACTTGGTTGGGCAAAGATACGACCTGTTTGCGCAATAGTATTCGTAATCTGGCAAGGCATGTTGGCCAGTCGTGGGGTATCAGTCGAATAGTGTGTGATAGCTGGCAATTCAATTTCGCTTGGCGTAGCGACTGCCTCAATAGTTGGTTCCTCGGCTAATGCATGTGACCAAATTGCAATGACGGGACAACTAAACAAAACGAACCCCAAGGCTAACCCACAGCCTAACAATAATCCCCAATTGCGTAATTTAACAAACCATTCAAACACAAAAAAACGGAACGGAATATGTACTGCTGGCAAATGGGTTGCGGGTAATTCGCCATCGTTTTCACGTAAGTATTTGAGAAGGTCTGGATCAATGGGGGATTGATTGTGGAACATATCTTACGACACTCCCTAGATTAATGCGTGGGTGGGATTTATGTCATAACGACCAAGCGGCCATCATTGTTCCGAATAAACACAATCTAGTTGGGTATTAATAGGCCAAATCTTCAGGTCGTTAAATCTGAATCTGATAGAGTTATCCTAAGAATATTAAGAGTCGTGATATTCGTTGAAGAGAACGGATTTGATAGTTTCCGCCGACGATAATGGGACAGTGCAAGAAGTTATCAACGAACCCGCACCGTACCCACAATCAAATATTCGTCATTGACGCTCGTATCCCCCTGCGCAGGCAAAATTGTACCGTCAGTTGAGTTATAAACTTTAACTGCCAGTTGATAATCTCCGGCCGGTAAAGTAGCCGGAATCTCAATCCGGTGCGCATCAAATACAATGGTATCCGGTTCCCACTCATGGGTTGGGTTATTGCCTTCTTGCGGAGGACCATCATGCTGAGCCCGCAAAACACCGTTAGCATCTAGCAAAAATGTGGAGATGCTATAACTGGTGGTTAATGGCTCGGAGGTGCTCCACCATAAACTCACGGTCAGCGTACCGCCAATTTCACCCGCTCCGGGTGCTTTCATCTGATGCAAACTAATTTTGTCATCATAACTGCCAATGCGTTCCGCAACAGGCGGCACCTTATCATAGTGATACCAGACAATGGGAAAATCGAGATGATATTCCGTGTGACTTGCGGTCCGGGTATACCCGTAATCCATATAAACTTGCTCAAGTCCGTAAACTTCATCACCCCAATAAGCGACCCAAAAACCATCATGGGTGTTCAAAAATTCGCTCAACAACACGCCGAAGTCGTTAGGTCGGTCACGTTGCCAACGATATAACGAAATAAGCTCGGTATCTTTCGGTAAATAGGTCCGCAGGTAAAAACTTAAGCCCGTATCTCCCCCACGTACATCCATCACCACCGGTTCGCCTTCCGGATAATTCTCGGCGACATATTGCCCTAATTCACGCCACGGCGGATGATCAAAATAGGAATCGAGGCTTGTAACGCCGTTGGCTAAAATGATGACTGCCAAAATTGCGGAAGCGGGGGGCCGGAATGACGCGATACCATGCCCAATCAAGAGTGCTAACGGCAAAATAACCAGCGCCATATTGCGGTCAGTGAGAAGCGTCACATAATCATAAATTACAATCGTTAAGCCCACGGGTAGCGCAAACCACATAAAGGCATACCATACTTGTGGATGTTGAAATGTCTTGACGCGCCATTGATTGTTTTCGCGCCGAACGATGACCACGCCTAATGCAATGAGTGCTAGAAATAGCGGGACAGGTCGCCCCAGAAAATCAACCGTAAACAGTGACAATGTGTCCCATGAACGACTGTAGGAATGCAAAATCCCTTCCGGTCGAATCTCCAGTTGATGATAAGCCACGGGTAACCACGGCAAAAATGGTAAATTGGCCACACCTATAATCAATAGTAGGTTACGCACTCGTATCCATGGGCGTAAAAATAAAATAGCGTAGGCAACTTGTACCATCAAAATTAATGTTGTGTAATAATGGGTATAGACACTAATCAATAAAACTACACCGTAGAGTACCGTACGGCGACGAGTTGGTTTTTCTAGCCAATATAAATAGATCAAACTGCTAGCCGCCATCAGCATAAATGCCATGGGGTAATGCCGGACTTCTTGTGATAAGACAATATGCTTATCTGCAATCGCCAATATCAGTCCCGCGAAGATTCCCGCTTGAGGTGAAAAAAGTTTACGGCCAATGCGGATAATCAGGGCTACGCTAATAATCGCGGCAAAAACAGCCAAAAGACGCATAGCAATTTCTGAGCTACCTGCCACTTCACGCCACAGTCCCAAAATAATGAAGTAAAGCGGGGGATGTAAATCATCAACCAATCGTTCAGTCACTTCAACCGGATTAACGGGGTCTGAGAATTGCACAGAAAACGCTTCATCACCCCATAAACCTTGGGCATTCAAATGATGAATACGTAATCCTGCGGCCAGTAAAAGCATCAATACAGCGAACCCAAGATGTTGCGTGGCTGAACTTAAAAATTTCATGAGATTTGTGATGAAATTCACCTTTAACTTAGAATTTAACCGTACCCTATATTGAACAGGCTTACTCAAAATACAGGAGTGTAATCCTATGTCCACACCAAGGCGCTTCATTATACCATCAATTCTGTTGAGTATTTTGCTACTCTTCAGTTTATTAGCAATGCTTACCTTACAGGCATTTGCCCAGGGTGACGACCAATCTCGTCCGACCCTTGATCCGAATCAATGGTATCTTGATAGCGTCGCGGATGAAGATACATGGACGCTTCCCTATTTTGAACCGGGTACATCCGAAGGTGATGCCACGTGGGAACTTACCAGTTCTACGTTTGTCAGTCGCTATCCGCGTGGTTTTGAATTTTCCGCCGCCATTCACAGTAGTGGTGGTGAAATTACCTCCGCTTCAGTCATTTTCTCCCATGCGCCCAATGATTTACGCCGTCGCGAAGCAGAAATCGATGCCGCAACAGGGGAAATTTACTTGCGCTGGTATCCTGAAGATATGTTGCCTCCGTGGGTTGCCGTTAATTACTACTGGAGCTTTACCGATAGTGTCGGCAATCGGTGGCGCAGTGATTGGATTTTAGGCAACGAATATGAAGATCATACCAGCGAATGGACACGCCTTGAATCAGATGATGTGATTGTTGTGGTTCAAGACGGGCTACCCGCCGAAACAGCGACGGAAGTTCTAGAGGCAATGGCTGAACAAGAACCAACTTTTGAAATTGCATGGGGTGGCCGCCTGTCTTATAAGCCACGCGTTATTCTATTCTCTGGTCGTGACGATTTTAATCAATGGCGCGGCGGCTTCGGTGGTAATATCGTCGGTCAAACTTCTGAAGATTGGGGTGCGACGGTCCAAGTCATTATCGACGGCAGTATCAGCCAACTCACTTATGGCACCGTCTTGCATGAAATTGCCCACCTCTATCAATTTGATTATGCACCGGATGGTTTTCCCGCCGGCTCATGGTTTACCGAAGGCAATGCCACGTTCTTTGAACTGGCCCACGAATATGATTATGAAGATCGTGTCCGCACCTATGCTGTTCAAGATGAACTCCCCATTCTCTTACAAAATTTTGGTCCGACCTCATTATCGAGTGGTCCGGATGGACAAAATCGCTGGGGTTATGATGTCGGTTATACCTTCTGGCATTGGTTCACCCTTAATTATGGCCTCGAAGCGCATCGTCAACTGGTGGAAGGCTTGGCGGCAGGTAAATCACGTGATGTAGTTTTGCAAGAAATTACAGGCATGGATATTGATAATATCGAGCGCGAATGGCGAGTTTGGCTAGGGGCTGACGATAATGTGCCCCGGTTGGTGCCTACCCCAACTTATCCATCTTTTCCAGCCACGGTAACGCCTTATCAATTCCCGACGTCGAGCCCAGAATAGCCTGTCATCGAGAACCATTTAGAATATCAATGAAACTGCTGTTCATCTGAAATGAGGACGGCAGTTTTTCTTTATAAGCCCAATATCTAGCACATTAGCGTAGTTGTGCCCAGTCGAATATAGTTAGACATATAGGGAGCGTTTATCAACTATTGCTGATAAGAAAGGGAAACAATATGAATTCAAAGCGAATGATAATCGGTGTGGTGCTCGTTGCGATTATTGTTGCGGGTGGGATATTAGGTTCAGGCTTATTAGATTCTGATGATGCCAACGATTCAGATACTAGTTCTAACAAAAATTCTGCGACATGTGAAATCATTTCTCCAGACACTGATTTAGGACAACCCCGACGCGCGACAACAATTGAGTCCGCGCTCGAAATTGATGCCACCAGCCTTGATTTAAGCCAAGAAGATTTGGACGAAATTCCGGCTGAGATTTTCGAACTCAAAAATCTACGTATCCTCAATTTGTTTGACAATCAAATCAGTGAAATTCCGCCCGAAATCAGCCAATTATCAAATTTGATGGAGCTTCGTATTGATGGCAATTGGCTCACCGAATTACCGCCTGAAATTGGTCAACTTTGCAACCTAAAAACACTCAATATTGGGCAAAATCGTTTAACAGCTTTACCACCTGAGATTGGTGACTTGAACAGTTTAACTAGGCTCACGCTCGACGAAAATGAAGTTACTAGTTTGCCCTCGGAAATCAGTCAACTGTCGAATCTCACGGATTTAGATGTCGACAAGAATCAGCTAACCGAGCTATCGCCTGAAATCAGCAAACTATCAGCTTTGACGAGCTTGAGTCTTTACGATAACCAACTGACTGAATTACCGCCCGAAATTGGTAATCTCACGAATTTGACTGAACTGAATGTGAGTAGCAATGAACTCAATGCCCTGCCTGCTGAAATTGGCAATTTGACAGCTCTTACCACCCTTGAAGTTTATGCCAATCAACTCACGGAACTTCCACCTGAGATTGGTAAACTGACCCAATTAGACGAATTGTGGCTTTTTAGTAATCA
>JBNLCD010000117.1:0-12061 GCA_050303635.1 Anaerolineae bacterium | reverse complement strand
AATGGTCACAACGGTGAGCGGAATGAAAGGGCTAACTGGCGAACGGTAAATGAGCAAAAGCATCACAATAACCAGCCCAATCGTTACAAATACCGTGCGATCAACATCGCGCGTCAAGGTATCATTAAATTCATGGAAAATGGCCGCATTACCTGTGCTATAAATATCCAAGGACGCTGGTGCATCTTTAACCTGTTTGCCAATATCTCCTAAAATTTCGCCGTGGACATCTTGATCAGATGAATCCAGCGCAATCGAAATAATGGCAACTTGTTGATCTGCGGAGGTTAACGCGCTTGCCAATTCAGGGCTAAAGGTGGGTGATTGAACAGATTGAATACCTTCCGGTTGTTCATCACTAATCAACCATGCGCTCAACTCTTGAATATAGGCGGCATTTTCAGGCGAGAGAACTTCGTTGCCTTCACCGGCATCGAAGACTACGACAATATTGCTATTTTGAGCTTGGTCAGGGAAATATTCGGTAATGAGTTTGAACCCAACTTGCGAGGGCGCATCGTCGGGCAAGAAATCACTTTGGTCATTGGAAATAACATCGTCAAGATTCGGTGCTAAAATGGTAATTAGAACGGCGGCGGCAATCCAGCCTACCAATAAAGGAATGCGATAACGGTCAGCAAATTGACCGACTAACTTGAACATAATAGTCGCTTTCTGTATGATAAAGGTGTACAAGGCGTAGCCTAACGTTGCGATCCTGGCAGATATGGAACGGCATGCTACGTTTTAATCAATCGGCGGGTTGTTCCCACATGGGGGCAACCCCCTTTTAATTGCCCTAGGCAATTTTCTTACTCAACTATAGGTGGCGATCCTGGCATGGTGGCACCTGTAGTTCAGCAGTATCCTCTTCCTTAATCTCTTAATCCATTTCCTCAGTCGGTACTCCTATAACTAGTTGAGTTGGATGATCGAGCGATTCAAAGTTTTCCCCCATATCATCATAGAAAATGGACGCGCACATTGCCGCCATTTCATCGGGAGAAAATGTATTAGGCGTACTTGTCCACCACGCAAGAAGCTGATGAATTACGCCGGAAATAGCATACGCAAGAATATCAGGTGGAACCTTGGCATTGGGTGCCCAATTACACTTACGATTAAAATTTTCCACCCAAGCTTGACTCATGAATTCATGGGTTATTTGGCGCAAATGATAAGATCCATCATCCCCAAAGATAACCTGCATCAATTCGGGATTCTGTTCTGCGAATTCGAAGATGGTTGAAATGACCAGTTTAAATCCCCCTTGAAAGGAGTCGTGGTCATCATGATCTTCTTTGGCTTCAATTTGGTTACGTAATTCTTGAAATGCCCGAAGCGCTAAAGATCCAATCAACGCTTGTTTATCATCAAAGTGCAGATAAAACGTGCGTTTGCTCACATCCGCCGCTTCCGTGATATCAAGGATAGTGGCTTCCTGAAAGCCTTTTTCGCTAAATACTTGTTCAGCGGCATCAAGCAACCTTTGATGAGTACGTTGCCGACGTCTTTGTGAACGATCTGCTGGAGACATAAATTCTGCTTTTTCCCTGCTATCCTTCTCGGATAGAATTATACTAAATGTGCATAAGTATACTCATAGTATACTTATGCACATTTATTGTCAAGTTTTTAACCAGAAATTGATCAATTTTGATGCCTAGAATCGCAAATTAGAGCCAGTTATAGCAACAATATTGGTTATTGAATGAGAGTGCGATAGAAATGCGTTGAGCATATCTACACGGTTGCTTTTCCGACCCAAACCGCGCTAAAATATACATAATCAAATTTGAATGCGTTGATGGAAACAATATCTTGGACATTCAATCCCGTTCAGCGAGCCGATAATGATTAAGGTGTGAGATCGGTACGGACGAAATCTAAGATTATCCTTCCTGAGCAATGGCAAGAAATTGTTGGATTTGCTTCCCCAATAAGAGTAGAAGCCATCGGGGTCTGCCCGTTATTGCAGAGCTTATCTTCGCCCATAATTGGCGAGTATAAGACTGAGTGCCGCAATCTATTAGGTGAAATAGGCCTATTTGCGGAACAAGGGTGGTACCGCGAGAAATCCAACTCTCGTCCCTTTGCTGGGGCGGGAGTTTTTTGTTACCCACCTAATAATGACTTAGTAGACAACTCAGGGCATTAAAGGAAGCACATGTTCGAACAATTGACACGTTGGTTAGGCAAAGAACGCAGTGCCACGATTGGTGGTGCACTCATTGCCACAGGCTTAGCCAGCTTCATTCTTAATTTAGTGGCGGGTGATCAAGATTGGTCTCTGACAGTCCAGACCATTTTGGTTGTACTTTTTCTAGGCATCGCCACATGGACCGTAGGGTCGCGTTTACAGGGCCCGAATCGGCTTCGTCTATTTTTCACGGTCTTGCCTGCGTTGGGTTTGGTGCTTTTGGCCTTAGTTTTGCCAGCGAATATTTTTCCGCTCATGCTGGGTTTAGCGTTTGGCTGGCTTCTAGCATCCCAATTTCTCATGCGGCATCGGATGTCGCAAGAATATAAGGAAGCCATCAAGCACTTACGAAATCAAGAATACAAAAAAGCGGCGAAAGCGATTACTGAACTCATTAACAAAGAGCCCAATGATGTGAATCACTACCGTTTTCGCGCTGAAATGTATCGTTTAGGTGGGCAAGTTAGCAAAGCCATTAAGGATTACGAAAAGGCGTGTGAAGTTGCCCCGGACGATCCAACCGGCTACAACGGTCTGGCCGAAGTCTATTTGCAACAGCGTAACTATGAAACCGCTCGTGAATATGGACTTGAAGCATTCGAGCGCGAACCTGATTTTTGGGTGGCACCCTATAATCTCGGCATGATTGAAGATCGCCTAAATAATAGCGAAGCCGTGATTGAGCACCTTAACATTGTTCTAAATCGTGGATTACCGGATAGTCGACATCGTTTGTTGAGCTATTTTTGGTTGGCGCGGGCCCACTATCGTTTGAATGACAAAACCCAAGCCGAAAAAATGCTTGATAAGATGATGCATGAAAAAGCGGGTCTTAAAGAATGGACCATCATCCTTGAAGATGAGCAAGCCTCGACTTTACGGGGTGTCTTGGCCGATGATGTTGAATTGGCGCGGTCCGTGATTGAAGACCACTCGGATGCTGATGGCATCTTTGGAGAGATTTAGTGACTCAACAAAGACGGTTAAATCTGACGCTAGTTTTGACGTTAGGCAGTGGCGCGATTCTTGTTTTTCTCAGTCGCAATCGAGACGTCGGCGAAATTATTCCGTTGGTGATGGGTGTCCTCATTTTTATTGGAGTTGTCCAATATGTCCTGCTTTTTCGGGGACAACGCACAAGCAGTCATCCAGTATTACGAGCGGCACAACAGGAATTCATGCAAGGCAAATTTCAAACGGCAATTGATCGCTTGGATAGTGCACTCAAAGATGAATTGACTGATGAGATACGGAGTGCCATGTTGACGCTCAAAGGCAATACACATCGCCAACTCGGTCAAGTCGAAGACAGCGAAACCGCTCTACGTGAAGCGGTCCGCATCCAACCTGAGGATCATTTTCCACTCTACGGTTTAGGACGCACATTGCTGGTGATGGGCAACTATGCAGAAGCTGAGAAATATTTGACCCAAGCATTAGCGCAAGGTGCGAAAAAAAACATTCGCGCGGAGCATGTCCTAGCCCAATATTATGGGGATTGGCCAGCCTCGGAAGTTTTGGAAGTGGCGCGGCAAGCGGGGAAGATGTTACGCATTGAGCCCTATCGAGCATTGTTGGTGAATTATATTCTGTATCAACTATATGGTACCGAAAATTTACAAAATGCTCATCAGCAACAAGTGGCACGGGATATTATGCGTAATACCCAGCAAGGTGTGGCCTTTTGGCAAGCCGAATCAGAGCGTTTAAGTCAAACACCGTATGGTCAACGGTTAGCCGAAGATGTGGCCCGTATGCGAGAAATTATCGAGATATAAGTTTGCATAGTTGAACACGGTATCGAACAAAAAACGTACCGTGAAACCAAACCATCGTCAATTAATAAATAGGAGGTGTCGCCGTGATGCCGCCGGAATTGAAAGTTGAATATTCCTCGCCGGCAGAGCGGGTGATTATACGCATTATCGCCTAAATCATCCTATCTGTCCGCCTGATTTTTATCTGTAATTTAATTGGAGGAGTGCATGTCACCCAAATTTGAAGCTGTTTCACCGAATGTCGATATTGACGCTCTCGAAAAGCGCATTCTCGATTTCTGGAAAGAAAAAGATGTTTTCCAACGCACCATGCAGGAACGGGAAGGCAACGAAAGCTTTGTGTTTTATGAAGGGCCACCGACTGCTAATGGTAAACCGGGTAGTCATCATGTGTTGAGCCGTTCATTCAAAGATATCTTCCCGCGCTACAAGACCATGAATGGTTATTATGTCTTGCGTAAAGGCGGTTGGGACACGCATGGTTTGCCGGTTGAAATTGCCGTTGAAAAAGAACTTGGCATCAATCATAAAAGCGAAATTGAAGAATACGGCATCGCGGAATTTAACGAAAAATGTCGCGACAGTGTATTCCGCCTCATCCAAGACTGGAACGATCTGACTGAACGGATTGCGTTCTGGGTTGATCTGGACGAAGCCTATGTCACTTATCGCCGTCCCTACATCGAAAGCGTTTGGTGGATTCTGCAACAATTTTGGAATAAGGGCCTCATCTACCAAGGTTATAAGGTTGTACCTTATTGCCCACGGTGTGGAACGCCTTTATCCAGTCATGAAGTTTCCCAAGGTTACGCTGAAGTTGACGACCCGAGTGTTTACGTCCGCTTCAAGCTAAAGGACGAAGAAGATAGCTATCTCTTGGCATGGACGACGACCCCATGGACTTTACCGGGCAATGCCGCAGTCACAGTTGGTGAGAAAATCGACTATGTTTTGGCCGAAGGTCGTGTCAGTCCAGATGCTCCTGTCGAGAAAATCTATGTAGCCAAAGCGCGCTATGAACATGCTGTTCTTTCGCAAGTTCAAGATGGTGGCGGGTATGAAGTTGTTGCTGAAATGAAGGGCTCCGACTTACTCGGCAAGCGCTATGAGCCACTTTACAACTACATCCCGTTTGAAGGTGAAGCACACTTCGTCACCGCAGGGGATTATGTGACCATTGAAGATGGTTCAGGCTTGGTTCATACCGCACCTGCTTTCGGTGAAGACGATCTCAACACCGGGCACAAATATGATTTGCCCGTCATCGT
This sequence comes from Anaerolineae bacterium, assembly GCA_050303635.1. Lineage (GTDB taxonomy): Bacteria > Chloroflexota > Anaerolineae > Aggregatilineales > J027 > JAKEEQ01. The sequence goes on along the minus strand of JBNLCD010000117.1, from coordinate 6,815 downwards.
GACTGTCAATGCCGATGGTACGTTCAAGGACGAAGTTGAACTTGTCGCCGGTCTGTGGTTTAAGGATGCTGATAAGGTCATCTTACGTGATTTGAAAGATCGTGGCTTGCTCTTCAAGCGCGAAAACTATCGTCACAATTATCCGCACTGTTGGCGCGATAAGGGACCATTGATGTACTATGCCCGCGATACATGGTATATCCGCACAACCGATTATCGGGATAAATTGGTGGAACTCAATAACACCATCAATTGGGTGCCGGATCATATCCAACAAGGACGTTTTGGCAACTGGTTGGAAAATGTGAAAGATTGGGCACTCGGTCGTGAACGCTATTGGGGTACACCCTTGCCCGTTTGGGTCGCGGATGATCCCGAAGTTGAGCATATGGTCTGTGTCGGCAGTGTCGCTGAACTTGAAGAAAAAACAGGTCGTGATTTGAGCGAACTTGATCTACACCGTCCCTATGTTGATGAAATCACGTGGGAAGAACAAGTTGATGGCAAAACTGTCACCATGCGACGTGTACCCGAATTGATTGATGTTTGGTTCGATAGTGGCGCGATGCCCGTGGCGCAGTGGGGCTATCCGCATGCGAACCAAGAACAGTTTGAGGCCCAATTCCCCGCCGATTATATCTGCGAGGCAGTCGATCAAACACGCGGTTGGTTCTATAGCTTGCATGCCATCTCAACGATGCTCTTTGAAACTGTTTCCTACAAGAATGTGATTTGTTTGGGACATATCTTGGCCGATGATGGCACGAAGATGTCCAAGAGCAAGGGCAATATCGTTGAGCCGTGGGCGGTTCTCGATCGTTATGGTGCGGATGCAATGCGCTGGTACATGTTCACCGCTAATCCTCCGGGTGAACCAAGCCGCATGGGCTGGCGTGATCCTGAAGCACAGGACGAAATTCCAGGTATCGCTGAAGTATTGCGCAACTTCTATCTGAAATTGTGGAACACCTACAGCTTCTTCGTGACTTACGCCAATATCGACAATTTCGATGCAACCGGCGATGTCATTCCGGTGGAAGATCGTGATTTGATGGATCGCTGGATTCTCAGTGAACTCAATGTTTTGGTGAAGAATGTCACCGAGGCTTACGACACTTATGATGTCTTAGGCGCAACCCGTCCGATTGAAGCCTTTGTCGATGACTTGAGTAACTGGTATTTGCGCCGTTCACGTCGTCGTTTCTGGCAGGATGATAATCCGCAAGATAAATTGGCCGCCTATCAAACTTTGCATGAATGCTTGCTGAAGGTTGGGCTATTGTTGGCACCATCTATGCCGTTTTTGAGTGAAGCACTTTATCAAAACTTGGCCGTCAAGCAAGGTGTGGCTGATGCAGATAGCATTCACTTGGCTAGCTGGGTTGATGTTGATGAAGGTCTTATCGATGAAGAACTGAATTATCGCATGCAACTCGTGAAACGCATGGTCAGTTTGGGTCATGCCGCGCGGAATGAAGCTGGTCTGCGAGTGCGTCAACCACTGCAAGAAGTCTTCTTTGCGGTGCCAACCAGCGAATCACATGCGCAGACACTGCTCGACTTTGCCGATACCGTCGCCGACGAACTCAACGTCAAATCCGTGAAGCTCATGGAACAAGGATCTGATATGGTAAGCTATGGTTTGAAACCAGTCGATACCTTGGGGCGTGAACTCCGTAAGGACTTCCAAGCCGTGCGGAAGGCCATTGTCGAAGCTGAAGGTGACTTGGCCGCCGAATGGGGCCGTAAATTGCTCGATGGTGAAACCATTCAAGTGGAAGCCAACGGTCAAACCTTTGACTTGAGTAATCAACAAGTCATCGTCAAGCAAACCAGCGCCGAAGGCTATGCCGTCGCCGAAGAACATGGTTACTTGGCCGCTCTGACTACGGAACTCACACCGGAATTGGTGCGTGAAGGACAAGCCCGCGAAATCGTCCGTCGTATCCAAACCTTGCGTAAAGATGCGGATTTCGAACTCAGTGACCGGATTGCACTATCCTTCAATGCTGAAGGGTCATTGGTGGATGTCATGAATGAATACAAGGATTACATCTGTGCCGAAACTTTGGCTGATGAATGGAATCCCGATGCATTAACCAATGGTGATTTCAAAGATGTGCTCGAACTTGATGGCGAAACCATCGAACTCGGTGTCCATCAAGTCTAATCATCCAATCAACTGAAATTTGAAAAGGTGAGTCCAGGGTGGCTCACCTTTTTTGTTTGAAATCAATTCACCCCTTGATTCACGCTCTTTGGGGGGCAGACTTGCTTCTATGCAAAATGCTACCATCATATTCAAATCCAATCATTCGAAACCAAGGAGCATATATCATGAAGAAAGCCATCTTGTTGTTGGTTGTTCTTGTTTTGCTGGCTAGCCTTAGTAGTGAAGCCTTCGCCCAAAGCCAAAATCATTCGGTTGATGGAGTTACAGATGGCCAAGATCTGCGGAGTAACAATCTATGTGGGGTAGATATTGGTTATTTCACCGGACATCCGGGCTGGGGAGATGAAGTATTCACCTTTTTAGATTTATTAACATACATTCCCAATGATTGTATTTTACCTATGTATGTAGGTGATAACCCATGGGAAGAAGGTGACGACTATTATCTTAAATCAATCACATTATATGTCTACAAGCGGACGTTCTATCCTTTGTCGGGTTTATATGGCATCAGTTATTTTGATACGCATACCTATACTGGGGCTTACTTAGGGTGGTCACCACGCGATTGGGCACTTAACGTTACGGGGCAATTTCAACAAGGATATCATTGGTATAAATTTGACATGGTCGTAAAGTATTGCTTGACGAGTACGGCATATTCACCCTGTGATAGTATTGTGACACATAATGACAGCACGGGTTGGATCGAAGGTACCGATGTATCTGAACCCGTCTTTGACGGACCGGGTGATATATCAGACTAATGAAATATTAGGGCTTTCGATCTAATTGAGCCAACGATATATACAATTCAAAGAGGCAAGATGAACTCCATCTTGCCTCTTTTTAATTGGCGTTTCTTCACAAAGATTTGTTTTCCCTAATTGAATATCCTGTAATTAATCGCTAATCTCATAAGATAGGAAACTTTATTGGTGAGCTTGAACGGTAGACAAAAAGCAGGAAATTTCGTTTTATGAAAAACACCGTTAGTATATTTAACCAAGCTGAACTGCTTGAATGGTCTGGTACCTCCGCCTTTGAATCCATGCGAAATTATATGAGTGTTATCACCCTAGCCGCAGGTGATACGCTGTGTCAGCAAGGCGAAAACGATAAAAAGTTTTATGTCTTGCTATCAGGCGAACTTGAAGCGCAAACTGACCGCGATGGAAAAGTGAATACAACAGTCATTGAACCCGGTCGGGCCGTTGGTGAAACAACCCTCTTAACCGGTCGCCCCTATAGCGCTACCGTCAAAGCAACCCAAACCTGCAAACTCATTGCTATTAGCCAAAAAACTTTTGAGCAACTCATTAGAACGCATCCTGAAATCAAGAATTTTTTCAATAATATTATTACCCCACGCATTCATGAGAACTACCTTTTTGCTAGTTTACGTAACCTCTTTGGTCATTTAGATGATGAAGTGCTGGAATTTATTCAATCGCATGTCACATGGCAACATCTCAATATGGGTGAAGTCTTATTTCAACAAGGCGAGTTGGGAACTGACTTAGCAATTGTTGTCACTGGCCGTTTGCAAGTAATTGTCAATGAGACGCTGGTGGTTGCTGATATTCATCATGGTGAAATGGTCGGCGAAATGGCTCTTTTGACTGACGAACCGCGCTCAGCCACCGTTAAAGCCATCCGGCAAACCACCATTGTCCGGCTCAGTCGCCAAGATTTTGAAAAGCTGATGCATCTGCATCCGAGCTTGCTCATTAATATCACACGCACCATTATTCATCGTCAGCAAATTACCCAAAAAGGACGTAAACATGAAAATCTACGGTCGCTGAATTTTGCCATTGTGTTTCTCGATGGCATGAAATTCGATTTTATTATTGCCCTTGCCCAAAAACTTAACCTACTTGGCAAAACGGCTATCTATGATGCCGAACGCTTCAATGTGCATTATGGCCAATCTGGCGCGGCGCAGATGGATTTAGACAGTTATGTCAGTATGTTGTTGAATCGCTGGCTAGCCGAACTCGAAATTCAAAACAACTACGTATTGTATGTGGCTGATTCGGACTGGTCCAACTGGACAGTCCGTTGTCTGCAAAATTCGGATCGTATTTTGCTTGTAGCCGATAGCACAGAATCGCCAAACTTGCGTGAGATTGAGCATCAACTAACCGCCCATTTTCCCCAACTTCGCCAAGATTTGATTCTCATGCATCCGCCGGAGACAGAAAGTCCAACCGGAACCCGTGCTTGGTTGGAACCCCGCCACGTAACCAAATATTATCATGTGCGGCGCGGTGACGATGCCCATATAGCCCGATTAAGTCGTAGTCTGACCGGTAATGCCTATGGCTTGGCCCTGAGTGGGGGTGGTGCCACGGGTATTGCACATATTGGTGTTATCAAGGCTATTGAAGAATTAGGCATCCCCATTGATATGGTTGGCGGAACTAGTATTGGTGCACTAATTGGCGCAGGTTTAGCGGTTGGTCAATCCGTTGATACCATGCTTACCATCGCCGAAAATATGAGCCATCGGCGGCGTATTATTGATTTAACATTACCTTTTGTTTCATTGCTTAAAAGCCAAAAAATCATTAACTTCCTGAACCAATTGACTGCTGGTATTCAGATTGAAGATATGTGGTTACCTTTTTATGCTGTGACCACTAATCTCACACAGGCGGTAACCGTCCCCTTGATAGCTGGTTCGCTGAATGAAGCTTTACGCACATCCATGTCATTGCCCGGTGTGCTCCCACCCATCCATGTGAATGACGAGTTATTTGTAGATGGGGCGATTATGAACAATTTTCCGGTGGATGTAATGCATGACATGATTGAAGGTGGTTATGTTCTGGGTGTCATGGTTTCTCCCGTCACTAAGCAGAAAGAGCAGGTGGCCGATTTAACACCAAACATTTCCGGCTGGCGTATTTTGCTTAATCGTCTAAATCCGTTTAGCAAGAAACTTGAAGTCCCCGCCTTAATGGATACGTTAACCCGCTCACTCCAAGTAAATAGCCAATTTCACTTCCAAACCGTGGAACATTTAGCTGATTTAGCGATTGTTCTCGATGAAAATTACTATCGCTTCTATGAAGTGGATAAATATAAGGAAATTATTGAGCTCGGCTACACCATCGGACGCGCTCAATTAGAGACTTGGTGGGAAGCCCATCAAGCAGAAGATTAGCGTGTCAAAGATGACAAAATTAATCACCCTGAACAGTTGCTAGACCCACTTAACTAAGTTAGAGTCAAGGCGTTGGCTCATGACCCTAGCTTACAGGAATTCAATTACTTGATTATCCAACTTGTTCCGCGCCGTAGACCACCACCTTCTCTTTTGGATGGCGTGCTGGATGGCTTGCCCTCTGATCTTAAGAGTGTCGCCATTTTGATGGAATCTCCGTATACCAACGTCCGACGGCGCACGGCTGACCATCTAGGTCGGATGCGCGATAAACGGGCGCTCCCCATATTATTGGCGTGTATGCGTGATCCAGAACTCAGTGTGCGCAAAGCCGTGGTGCGGGCTTTTGGTGAATTGGGCGATCCAGCGCCGGTGCCCTATCTTATTGATGTTTTGCGCGATGCGAATCAATTTCCGCGACGAGAAGCGGCGTGGGCCTTGGGACGAATTCATGACCCGCGTTCAGTTCCGGCCCTGATGCGCGCCATGGATGATGCAGATCCGTGGATTCGAAGTGCCGCCGCCGAAGCATTGGGTGAAATTCGGGCTGAACAAGCCGTGGACTTATTGATGAATTTTCTGCGGGATTATAGTTGGTTTGTCCGACGGCAAACGGTGTTGTCTCTTGGTAAGATTGGCGACCAAATAGCCATTCCAGCTGTACTCAGTCGTCTCTATGATGATTATCCGGAAGTACGTGGTATCGCGGCCATTAGTTTGGCCATGCTCAACGCGCAGGATGCAATTGATGATATGATTCCATTTTTACAAGATATCGCTGTGCAAATTACAGGGGAAACGGTCGCGGCCAATGTCGCCACCGCCTTGCTCGCCTTAGGCGTAGATCCTATCGAGCATGGGTATACTGAATTAGACATTCCACCCGCTGAAACAAGCTAAAAAGTAACGAATAATAGTCTCTCAACATCACTATAATGAGATATTATTGGTACGATCGTTTTATTGTTAGCGTGTGAAAGGAAGCACATGAGCATTATCGATACAATTAAATTGACAAGTTTGGCCCAAGCGGCAGGCTGTGCCGCCAAATTAGGCCCCGGCGATTTATCTGAAGTGGCCTTTCCACTCGGCCAACTTTTCTCTAGTGAAGACAATCCTAATCTACTAATCGGCTTAACCGAACCCGATGATGCCGCTGTCTATAAACTGAATGATGAGCAAGCAATCATCAGTACCACTGATTTTTTCCCGCCTGTGGTTGATCATCCATATTGGTTTGGGGCCATTGCGGCGGCCAATGCCATGAGTGATATATATGCGATGGGTGGCGAAGTTATAATGGCCATTAATTTAGTTGCATTCCCCGGTTCACTCGACATGTCCATTCTCAGCGAAATTTTGCGCGGTGGCGCGGAAAAAGTCAAAGAAGGCGGTGGCGTGCTCGGTGGGGGGCATACGATTATGGATGATGAACCAAAATATGGTTTGGCGGTGACAGGTGTGGTTCAT